>JBEVLS010000172.1:0-7264 GCA_040509015.1 Microbacterium sp. | reverse complement strand
TCGCGCCCGCCGCGCATCCTGACGACGCCCTGAACGACGGATGCCGAGGCTCGCGGCATCCGTCGCTTCATGTCACCCCTTCGGGCGGTCGATGTAGCGAAGCGGGATGTCGATCGTCACTTCGGTGCCCGCGCCGGTCGCGGTGTGCCAGTCGATCGTGCCGCTGAGTTCGCCCTGGATGAGGGTGCGCACGATCTGCGTGCCGAGCCCTCGGCCGACCTGACCCTCCGGGAGTCCCACGCCGTCGTCGCGAACCGTGACGGCGAGGTGCTCGTCGGTGCGCTCCGCGACGATCTCGACTTCGCCCTCTTTGCCGGCGAGCCCGTGCTCGACCGCGTTGGTCACGAGCTCGGTCAGCGCCAGGGCGAGCGGCGTGGCGTACTCGCTCGGAAGTGTGCCGAAGCGCCCGGTCGTGCGGGTCATGGCGCGCGTGCTCGGCGCAGCGGCGACTTCGGCGATGAGCTTGAGCGCGCGGTCGAACACGTCGTCGAAGTCGACGTTCTGCGCCAGCCCCTCGGAGAGGGTGTCGTGCACGACCGCGATCGCCGACACGCGGCGCATGGCCTGGGTGAGGGCCTCGCGGGCTTCGTCGGAGTGCGATCGTCGCGCCTGGATCCGCAGCAGCGACGCCACGGTCTGCAGGTTGTTCTTGACGCGGTGGTGGATCTCGCGGATCGTCGCGTCCTTCGTGATGAGCTCCTGCTCCTGGTGGCGGATCTCGGTCACGTCGCGGCACAGCAGGATCGCGCCGATGCGGGTGCCGTGGTCGCGGAGCGGGATCGTGCGCAGCGACACCGTCACCCCGCGCGCCTCGAGATCGGCGCGCCACGGGGCGCGGCCGGTCACCACGACCGGGAGCGACTCGTCGAACTGGCGCTTGGTCGGAAGGATCGCGGTCACGACCTCGGCGAGCGACTCGCCCTCGAGCTCGTCCTCGAATCCGAGGCGGTTGAACGCCGAGAGCGCGTTCGGGCTCGCGAACGTCGTGATGCCGTCCACGTCCAGCCGGATGAGTCCGTCCGACGCGCGGGGCGCACCGCGGCGGGGCGCGGTCGGGGCCGAGAGATCCGGGAACTCCCCCGACGCGGCCATGCCGAACAGATCGTCGGCGCAGTCGTTGAAGGTGATCTGCTGACGGCTGGGCGTACGCGCCTCGCCGAGATTCGTGTGACGGGTGATGACCCCGATCGTGATCGCCGGATCCGTTCCCCGCGCCCGGACGATGGGCACGGCACGGACGCGGGTGGGCGTCTCTTCGAACCAGTCCGGCGACGCCGAGTCCACGATGCGTCCGGTCTGGAACGCGTCGCGCACCTGCGTGCGCCACTGCGGCCGCACGCGGTCGCCCACGATGTCGCGGTAGAACAGCGTCGCCGCACCGCTCGGTCGGGCGTGTGCGATCGCGACGAAGGAATCATCGGGGGTGGGCACCCAGATCACGATGTCGGCGAAGGCGAGATCGGCCAGCAGCTGACCGTCCCCCGCGAGCCGGTGGAGCCACTCCACGTCCGCTTCGCTCGAACGGCCCTGGGAGTAGACGAGATCACTGAGGGTCGACACCCCTCCAGCGTAGACGGGGCACGTGCGTCAGGCCGCCGCGCGACGACCCGTCGCATGCATCGGCACGACCGCCTCACCGACGAAGCGACGCATCGCGAGCGTCAGCGGAGACTTCGGCGCGATCACGGCGATCGGCTGCGCCGCGAGGAGCGCCGCATCCGCGGACCGCGGGTCCTGCGGCAGGAACCAGACGTCGTCGATGCCGCCGAACCTGTCGAGCGTGCGACGCACCTGACCGCGCGCGTCGATCCCCAGCGCACCGGGTCTCAGCCTGTTCGCGACCACCGCGATCGGGGTGGCGCCGACGGTGGCGCGCAGCTCGGAGAACCCGCGGAGGAACCGGGCGATGCCCACGGGATCGGCCCCGGCGACCGCGACCACGAGGTCGGCCGATGCGAGCGCGGCGATCGTGGCGGCGTTGCGCCTGGGGCCGTCGAGGTCGCTCACGATCTCTTCGTCGCGCTCGAGGGATGCCGCGACGTCGACGACGACGTGGTCCGCCCACTCCGCGCAGATCGCCAGCGCCGACCGCACGCGGGCGTCGGTGAGCTCCGGCCATCGCGACGGGCGGTTGATCCCGGTGAGGACGTCGACGCCCGTCCGCCCCACGGGCACGGCGATGCGCGTGAGCTCGCGGGCATCCAGGCCGCCGATCTCCGACTGCCGGCACGCGGCGGCGAAGCCGGGGCCCTCGTCGGCGAGGCCGAGCGCGATCGCCGTGCCCGGGGCGTGCGTGTCGGCGTCGACGAGTCCGACCCGGCGTCCGCCGCGGGCGAGTTCGACCGCGAGCTCGATCGCCACGGTCGTGCGCCCGGGGGCTCCCGCGGGTCCCCAGACGGCGATCGTGCGCGGTCCGCTCGGTCGGGGGTCGTCCGCCCGATCAGGCGCGACGGGTCGCTCGGCGAGCGCCTCGGCGAGATGCCACGGGTCGATGTCGAGGTCGCGGGGCGGCTCGAGGCCGTGGATCGCGGCCGTGTGCGCGGCATCCGCGCCCGAGCCCAGCGGCACGATGCGGACGCCCGCCCGATCGCAGCGGGCGACGAGATCGCTCGTGACGGAGTCCCTCGTGATCTCGATCGCCAGCACGTCGACGGCGGCGAGGGCGTTCGCGACCGCGCCTCCGATCGAGGTCGCCGATGCCGCGGGGGCGTCCGCGGGCACGATGGCCAGCACGTCGATGCCTTCGCCCTCGAGGCCCGCGGCGAGAGCGACGGCCCGATCGCCGTCGAGGGCCACCATGGCCTTCATCGCGACGCGCCCGACGTCGGGACGACCGACAGCGACGATCCGTCCGCGATGGCGGCGAGCACGGCCGCCACGTCGGAGCGTGCGATGACGATCTCGAGCGCAGCCGATCCGCCGCCCATCATCGACTCGTCCCTCGTCACCGAGACCACGGTGGCGTCGGCGACGAGGATCCGCGGCTCGTCGTAGGCGCCGCTCTCGAGCAGGGGCGCCCGCCACACCTCGACGACCGACCCCGGTCCGACGGATGCGGGAACGTCGGCGGCACTGCGCAGCACCACCGTCGTGGTGCGTGCCGTGGCGGCGTCGTCGAGCGCCGCCGCCGGCACGAGCTCGCCCTCGTCGATCGTGCGCGTCGCGACGAGACCCGGCACCAGGTCGACCGGCTCGATGTAGGCGCCGCCCGACTGCCCGAGCGCGACGTCGACGACGAGCACATCGGCGTCCGTCACGACCGCGCCGGGCACGATCGTGTGCGCCGCGGCGAGGACGGGCGTGGTGCTGCGGGCGGCGGCGACGACGAACCAGACGCCCGCGATCGACGCCGCGACGAGCAGCAGGCCGAGGAGGAAGCGGGCGTCGCCCCAGGGCCTGCGGCGAGACGGGCGGGCGGTGTCGGAGGTCATGCGTCCATGGTGGACGAGCCGCGCGCGAACGGTCCGAGGTTATCCACAGGCCCCTCGGGGAGCTCGGGCGGGACGCCGGGCCCGCGCCGATAATGGGGGGATGTCACACACCCCCACGTCGGCCGTGCGACTGATCGCACCCGCGCAGGCGGCCGAGATCCTCGGGGTCCCGGTCGACGAGATCATGGGGCTCGTCGGCGAAGGCCAGCTGCGCGGGATGCGCGTCGGCTCGCCCGCGCGCTGGCGCATCGAAGAGGCGAGCCTCGCCGAGTACCTCGACGCACAGGCCGAGATCGCCCGGCGCGCGGCGCTGTGGAACGAGTCGCAGGAGGCGAGCTTCCCCGAGCTGTGGGGCACGGGCCGCATCCGTCACGGCGACTGACCCTCACAGCCGGGCGTGCGCGTCCAGACCCACCCAGGCGACGGCCGCGAGAGGAATCATCCGGTGACCCGTGACCTCTGCGCTGCGGCGAGGCGCGTCGGGCTCGTGCAGCGCCAGGTCGAGATGATCCGACCCTGCGCGATCGATCGTGCCGGTGAGCGCGCGTCCTCGCACGTCGTGCACCGACACGCACATCCGACGGCGCGCGAGGTCGCGCAGCACGAACCCGAAGGTCATCCGGGCGGAGAGATCCGCAGCTGCGGATGTCGCCGGCCGCACCGACCGCTCGAGGTCGGCCTGCGGCATCCCGACGCCCATGATCGCCTCGGACGGGATCAGGGTCGTCCGTGGGCGTGGCTGGTCGGCCTCGAGCGCGACCCAGTCCGCACCGACCGCGGTGATCGCACCCGTCGCGATCGTGCCGTCGGCGAGGTCGAAGGACGGATGCCGCGGGCTGCCCGGCGCCTGCAGGACGCTCTGCCATCGCTCGCGCATGGACAGCCGCGACACCCTCAGCCGTTCCGTCTCGGAGTCGACGGAGGCACGCTCGGCCTCCCATTCCGACGCGAGCTGATCCTCCAGGTCATCGAAGAAGCGGTTCCAGCGCATCGGGGAACACTACGACAGCGGCGCCTCGGACGAACCCGGTTATCCACAGGGGCGCGATCGCTCGGTGTCCGCCCAGCGGGATGTGCTGTACTCGGACGAGGACATCCCCCCTGTCTAGATCGGCACCGCCTTTGGCCATGTCGCACGCGGGCACCGTCCGCGCCTTCACCAGTCCCGTCGACGCGCTGGATGTCACCCGGTTCTTCGCACCGCAGCGAACCTCCGCGACCGTACTCCCCGACCCCGAGCCTCTCGTCCGCAATCTCACCCGCGGCATCCTCGAGGTGTTCGCGGGCACGCGCGACGTCGACCAGTTCGCCCGCTGGCTCACCGAGGACGCCTACCGCAAGCTGCTGACGCGTGCGAACCTGGCGGCACGGGCGCGCTCGGCACGCGGCGTCCCCGCGCGCCGCACCGAGCACGCGATCCTCTCGATCAGACAGCAGTCCCCCGCGGACGGCGTCGTCGAGGCGGTCGCGATCGTCCGAGGTCCTGCGCGCACGCGCGCGATCGCCCTTCGTCTGGAGGGTCGCGACGGTCGCTGGCGCGCGACGTCGCTCGCCCTGCTCTGACCCCGCGCGAACGAGGCGGACGCCGTCAGCCCTCGTCGATGAGCTCCAGGAGCGCCTTGCACGCGTCGCGGATGTCGTCGTAGTCGTTCTGTGCCGCCCGGCTCTCGGCCGCGATCACACCGGACCGGTGCACCTTGCGGAAGTCGCCGATCGGGAACGACCACGCACCCTTGGTCTCACGGTTCTCGCCCTTGTCGACTCCGAGGTGCCAATGGGCGTAGTCGGTCCAGCCGTCGGACTCGATGAAGCCGTTCTCCTCATCGGCGGTGGGCGCGGCCTCCGACCAGTCGCCGGGCTCGTCGCGCACGACCTTCCCGTCGCGGATGAGCGCCCGCGCCTGGCGCAGGGCAGGATCGTTCAGTTCGATGCTCATGGTGCGACGCTACGAAGGACGCGCCCGTCCTGCGAGGGGCTTGACGGCGCCTACTGCTTGTAGGAGGCCAGGAAGTTGCCGAGCCGCTCGATCGCCTCGGTCAGCACGCGCTCCTCGGGCAGCGTGACGATCCGGAGATGGTCCGGAGTCGCCCAGTTGAACCCCGTTCCCGGAACCAGCAGCACGTGCTCGGCGACCAGGAAGTCGTAGACCAGCTTCTGGTCGTCGCGGATCTCGTAGACCTCGGGATCGAGCCTCGGGAACGCGTACAGCGCACCCTCGGGCCGGACGCACGAGACACCGGGGATCGCTTCGAGGGACTCCCACGCGGCATCCCGCTGCTGGTGCAGACGGCCCGACGGAGCGATCAGGGCGTCGATCGACTGCACGCCCGACAGCGCTGCCTGAACGGCGTGCTGGGCGGGAACGTTCGGGCACAGCCGTGTGGACGCGAGCAGCGTGATGCCCTCGATGAAGCCCTTCGCGTGGCCCTTCGGACCCGTGATGACGAGCCACCCGGACCGGTAACCCGCGACGCGATAGGTCTTGGAGAGTCCGTTGAACGTCAGCACCAGCAGGTCCGGTGCGACGGACGCCATCGGGATGTGCACCGCGTCGTCGAACAGGATGCGGTCGTAGATCTCGTCTGCGAGCACAAGGAGCGAGTGCTCGCGGGCGATCTCGGCGATGCCCTCGAGGACTTCGCGCGAATAGACCGCCCCCGTCGGGTTGTTCGGATTGATGATGACGATGGCCTTCGTGCGCGGCGTCACCTTCGCGCGGATGTCGTCGAGGTCGGGCTGCCAGCCGTTCTGCTCGTCGGCCAGATAGTGCACGGGAGTGCCGCCGCCGAGGCTCGTCATCGCGGTCCACAGCGGATAGTCCGGCGCCGGGATGAGAACCTCGTCGCCCTCGTTCAGCAGCGCCTGCATCACCATCGTGATGAGCTCCGACACACCGTTGCCGAGGTAGACGTCCTCGGGGCCGAACGGGGGGAAGGTCGGGTCCTGCTCGTATCGGTAGACCACGGCGCGACGCGCCGACATGATGCCCTTGCTGTCGCTGTAGCCGTGCGCGTCGGGGATCGAGTCGATCATGTCGCGGACGATCTGGAACGGCGCCTCGAAGCCGAACACCGCCGGGTTGCCGGTGTTGAGCTTGAGGATCGTGTGCCCCTCGGCCTCGAGCCGGTCGGCCTCGACGAGGGCCTGTCCGCGGATCTCGTACAGGACGTCTTTGAGCTTGCCGGACTGATCGAGGGTGCGGAGCGGACTCATCGGATCAGGATAACCGCGGGATGCCGGGGCCAATGTCCACCGCGTGGCCTGGTCACGGCATCCGGGAACAGGCGATCCGCCGCACACAGGCTCCCCGGTCGGGAACGAGCCTGCTCTCAACGGATCGCCTGTTGCGGACTACTTCTTCTTGTCGGCTGCGCGGCGCTGAGCGCGATTCTGCGCCGCGGGCTCGGCCGGTGCGGCATCGGTGCGCTGACCGAACGCGCCGCGCGGCGCTTCGGCGGCGGGCGCCTGCGCGGTGGGAGCAGCGGATGCCGCGGCGGCCGCCGCCTGGCGGAGCCGGCTGGTCGCCGCCTGCTGCACCTGTCCGCGGTCGTTCCGCACCTCGACCTCGCCGGCGTCGTTCGCGGCGGAGTACTGCAGACGCTGCGCGTCGGAGGGCGCTGCGCCGAGTCCCTTGGCCTCGACCTGCGTGACCTCGGAGCCGTCGCCCTCGCCCTGGCGACGCACCTCGACCTCGAGGTTATAGAGGTAGCCGACCGACTCCTCCTTGATCTGCCCCATCATCGACTGGAACATCTGGTACCCCTCGCGCTGGTACTCGATGAGCGGGTCGCGCTGGGCCATCGCGCGCAGGCCGATGCCGTCCTTGAGGTAGT
>JBEVLS010000171.1:0-10026 GCA_040509015.1 Microbacterium sp. | reverse complement strand
GCGACGGGGGTGTACGTCGACATCGGCGGGATCACCCGTCACGCCGTCGCGCGCCGCGAGGTGATCCTCAGCGGCGGAGCCGTCAACACCCCTCAGCTGCTCATGCTGTCGGGGATCGGGCCCGCCGAGCACCTGGCGGGGCACGGCATCCCGGTCGTCGTCGACGCGCCGGGAGTCGGCGAGAACCTGCAGGACCACCTCGTCGCCGGGCTCGCGCCGACGGCCGACGGCGGCACGCTGTACGGCGCGGAGAGCGTCGCCGAGCTCGCCCGCTACCTGACGGCCCGCCGCGGCATGCTCACGTCGAACGTCGCCGAGGCGTGCGGCTTCGTGCGCACACCCGTCGCCGACCGCACCGGCGCTCCCGCGGGCCTGCCCGACATCGAGATCATCTTCGCCCCGGTGCCCTATGTCGGCGAGGGGCTCATCCCGACGCCCGGCGAGGGGATCACGGTCGGCGCGATCCTGCTGCGTCCGCACAGTCGCGGCACCATCCGGCTCGCGAGCGCCGACCCGTATGACAAGCCCCTCATCGACCCCGCCTACCTCAGCGACGCCGAGGGGATCGACGAGGCGACGATGCTCGCCGGCCTCGCCGCGTGCGAGCGCCTCATCGACACGGATGCCCTGCGCGCGGTGACGACCGGCGGATGGATCCAGCCCGACGGCGGCGAGGACATGACTCCGCAGGAGCGCGCGGAGCTCTCGCTGCGCACGTACTCGCACACGCTCTACCACCCCGTCGGCACCGCGCGGATGGGGCGGGATGCCGCATCCGTCGTCGATCCCGAACTGCGCGTCCGCGGGATCACGGGGCTCCGCGTGGCCGACGCGTCGGTCATGCCGACGCTCATCAGGGGGCACACGAACGCCCCGGCGATCGTCATCGGCGAGCGCGCGGCAGTGCTCATCCGCAGCGATCGCGCACGCGTCGACGTCTGACCAGCACCGCTGCGGCCGAGCTTCCTGGCGAGGGCACGAGACGTTCGCCCACCCGTGCGAATCCCAGTGCGGAACCGCGCTCGCGGGGTGCTCCCCTGGGCGTACTCTGGCTGAGGATCCGAGGAGGACGGCCGTGACCCGAACGTCGGCAGCCGAGACGCGTGACCGGCTTCTGCACGCCGCGGCGGCGGAGATTCTCGCCGAGGGCTACGCGAGTGCCTCGCTGTCATCCATCGCCGCTCGGCTCGGTGTCACCAAGGGCGCCCTCGCGTACCACTTCCCCTCCAAGAGCGACGTCGCCTACGCGCTGCTGGACCACATGGTCGCGACCTACCAGCGGATGGAGGGCGATGTGCGGGCGAGCGGTCTGCGCGGCGTGCGCGCCCTCGTCGTGACGATGGCGCGCTCCGGCCTGCTCACGCGCACCGACGTGTGCTTCGCCGCCGGGACGTCGCTGATGATCAGCCCCTGGAGCGGAGGGCTGACGCTTCCGCCCGTGCTCTCCGACCTCGTCGAGACCTACGCGGGCTACCTTCGAGAGGCCGTCGACGACGGCGA
Organism: Microbacterium sp.; assembly: GCA_040509015.1. Lineage (GTDB taxonomy): Bacteria > Actinomycetota > Actinomycetes > Actinomycetales > Microbacteriaceae > Microbacterium. Next base: position 8,526 of record JBEVLS010000171.1, on the reverse strand, counting down.
CCTCGATCCGGACGTCGACGCGGTCGGCGCGGCGGAGGATCTCCTCGCCGGCGGGTTCGGCACGCTGATCCTGCTGACGCGGCATCCGGAGCGTCAGGGGCCGAAGCCGCTTCGGATCACCCGCCGCCAGCTCGCCGCGATCGGCGTGAAGGACGCCGACCGTCTCGTGGACGAGATGCTCGCCGCCCACCTGGCGGTCCCCGCGCGGTTCGACGAGCCCGAGCGGTTCGCGGCCGACACCGCGGGGTCAGTCGATCGGGATTGACGCCGTCACGGCGCGGGGCGGCTCGGGGTCGGGACGGTGCGCCGCGTCACGATGCCTCTGCGGCGTCGTGCCGTACGCACGGCGGAAGTGCGCGCGCATGACCCCGGCCGTCGAGAACCCCGACAGCGCGGCGACTTCGCTGAGCTGCAGAGTCGGCCGGTCGACCATGATCCGCTCGGCCGTCTGCAGGCGCCGCTGGGCGATCATCCCGGCGATGCCGCCCGCGTCCGGGAACGCGCGGTAGAGCTGACGCCGGCTGATGAACAGCTCGCGCGCGATGTCGTCGACCCCGAACGCCTGCACGCGGTGATGCCGGTCGATGCAGCGCAGGGCCGCCTGCCGCACCTCGCTGTTGCGCGAACTGCGGCCCGCGACGGTGAGGGCCTGCTCGACGAGAGATCCGACGAGCGAGACGAGGCCGTCGCCGTTCTCGCCGACGGATACGGTGTCGTCGCCGACCGTCGTGACCAGCAGCGTGCACACGTAGGCCACGGCGGCGCGCAGGTGCGCGGAGTCGGGAACGGGGAGCGGACCGCGCAGGATCAGCTCGCGATGCGAAGTGCGAAGGCGGGATGCCGGGACGAGGACGATCAGCGCGGCCCCGCCGTGGTCGACCCCTTCGAGCGAGACGCCGCGATCGTCGGTCATGATGCTGACCTCGCCGGGCAGCAGGAACGTCGACGTCTCGGCGCGGCGGAGGCGCAGTCGACCGTCCAGCGACCCGACGATGAGGACGGAGCCCTCGGCGTCCTCGGGTGCGAGGCGCCACGTGCCCGTCGGGCCGCACGCCGAGGCCACCCGCACCGCGCCGTACACCGCGGTGAGCGCCGCCGCCGCGTCACGCGTCTCGGGCGGTGTGACGCGACCCGGAAGCGGTATCGCCCCCATCACGTGGCCGGGTCGGCTGCGCACGTCGTCCAAGAGCCGCGACGACGTCTCGGCGTCGCCCCCGAGCGCCTGGAACCACGCGGTGAGCAACGCGGCAGACGATCCGCGAGAGTCACCGACCTCCTGCAGAATGGCCTTCATCGTTCAGAAACCCCCCGAGCCATCACGGCCGGGATGAGTCCGTTCGCGATGTAGACGTTCGTCTACCGCTGGAGTGTATACGAGAACATAGTCGCGGAACTCGGCGACGCGCAGTCACTGATCCGTCGACGGATGCGCGTCGGCGAAGCGATCCGTCGCGGCGCGGAGCGCGGCGGCGATCCCCGGTTCGGACGCCGAGTGACCGGCATCCGGCACGACGACGACCTCGGCCTCCGGCCACGCCCGGTGCAGGTCCCACGCCGTCATGATCGGCGTGCAGATGTCGTAGCGCCCCTGCACGATGACTCCCGGAATGCCTCGCAGCGAGCCCGCCCGCGCGATCAGCTGCCCCTCGTCGAACCAGCCGCCGTTGACGAAGTAGTGGTTCTCGATCCGGGCGAACGCGGTCGCCGCCGCGGGCTCGACCATCGATTCGACGAGAGCGGGATCCGGGAGGAGCGTGAGAGTCGACGCCTCCCACTGCGACCAGGCGATGCCCGCCGGCACGTGGACCGCGGGATCCGGATCGGTCAGGCGACGGTGGTAGGCCTCGATGAGGTGCGACCGCTCGAGCACCGGTATGGGCGCGAGGAAGTCCTCCCACAGATCGGGGAAGATCGACGACGCCCCGCCCTCGTAGAACCACTCCAGCTCGTGGCGGCGCAGCGTGAAGATGCCGCGGAGAACGAGTTCGGTCACGGCATCCGGATGGCTCTCCGCGTACGCGAGCGCGAGCGCCGAACCCCATGACCCGCCGAAGACCTGCCAGCTCTCGATGCCGAGATTGCGCCTCAGCAGCTCGATGTCGGCGACGAGGTGCCACGTCGTGTTGTGCCGCAGATCTGCCGTCGGGTCGCTCGCATGCGGCGTCGATCTGCCGCAGCCGCGCTGATCGAACAGAACGATCCGGTACTTCTCGGGATCGAAGAAGCGCCGCTGCCAGGGCGACGTGCCCGCCCCCGGACCGCCGTGGAGGAAGACGACGGGCTTGCCGTCGGGGTTGCCGGACTGCTCCCAGTACAGCCGGTTGCCCTCGCCGGCGATGAGCATGCCCGTCTCATACGGCTCGATCGCGGGGTAGAGGATCTCGTCGAGGGGCGTGGAGGTGTTCACAGCCCCGCCCCGGGCACGGCGAACGTGTCGCACGCGCTGACGCCGTCGTCGAGTCCGGTCGTGAACCAGCGCTGGCGCTGCTCGCTCGATCCGTGCGTCCAGGTCTCGGGATTCGAGAACCCGCCCTGCGACTCCTGGATGTGATCGTCGCCGACCACCTGCGCGGCATCCAGCGCATCGCGGATCTCGACGTCTGTCGGTGCCACGAGGAACGGAGTGCCGTTCTCGTCCACGGTCTCGGTCATCTGGCCCACCCACGCCCCGGCGAAGCAGTCCGCCTGAAGCTCCGTGCGGACGCCGTTGCTGTCGGGGCCCGTGCCGTTGTTGGGGTAGCGCTCCATGATGCCGGCGATGTTCTGCACATGATGGCCGTACTCGTGCGCGAGCACGTAGAGCTGCGCGAGCGGACCGGCAGTCGCGCCGAACTGCTGACGCAGGAGACCGAAGAACGTCGGGTCGACGTACACGGTCTCTTCGGGCGGGCAGTAGAAGGGTCCGGTGGCGTTGGAGGCCGTGCCGCACTGCGTCGAGGTCTCGCCGTCGACGATGACGAGCTGGGGAGCGCGATACCCCTGTACGTTCTCCTGCCAGAACTGGTCGATGGATTCGGAGCCCAGCACGAGGCGGCAGTCGTCTCGTTCGTTCGCGTCGGCGCCGGTCTCGCAGCCTTCGATCGCGGTTCCGGTCGACTGGCCCCCGGGGATGCCGCCTCCGCCGAGGATGCCGGAGAAGTCCTGACCCGTGAAGAGGTTCAGCAGCAGGATCGCGATCGCGCCGATACCGGCGATCCCTCCTCCGGCGACGGCGATCCCCGCACCGCGGCCACGACGCTGAGCCGTGTTCCCCCCGGATCGGGCGTTGTCGTTGAAGGTCATGCCTCACGGTACCGCGCACCCTTCTGTCCCGCCGGGAAATCGGGGGTCGCCGCGCGAATCGCAATAGGCTCGGGCCATGGCTCCCACCTCCGCGCCGCCGACGACCGTCACCATCACGGGTGCGGGCGGGCAGATCGGCTACGCGCTGCTCTTCCGCATCGCGGCGGGCGACATGCTCGGCGCGGATCGCCCGGTGCGGCTGCGGCTGCTCGAGATCCCGCAGGGGGTGCGATCCGCCGAGGGCGCGGCGCTCGAGCTCCAGGACTGCGCCTTCCCGCTTCTCCATGACGTCGAGGTGACCGACGACGCGGCCACCGGATTCGACGGCGCGAACATCGCGATGCTGGTCGGAGCGCGTCCGCGGGGTCCGGGTATGGAGCGCGCCGACCTCCTCACCGCCAATGCGGGGATCTTCGGCCCGCAGGGCGCGGCGATCGCCCAGACCGCTGCCGACGACATCCGCGTCGTGGCGGTCGGCAACCCGGCCAACACCAACGCGCTCATCGCCGCGGCATCCGCCCGCGGCGTGCCCGCCGACCGCTTCACGGCCCTGACGCGGCTCGACCACAACCGCGCGGTCGGTCAGCTCGCCGCGTTCCTCGAGGTCGGCCCCGCCGACATCGCCGACGTCACGATCTGGGGCAACCACTCGGCGACGCAGTTCCCCGACGTCTCGCACGCGATCCTCGCGGACGGGACGCCGGTCGTCGACGCCCTCGCGGAGCGCCTCGGCGGCCTCGACGAAGCGACGGCCTGGCTCGACGAGGTCTTCATCCCGCGCGTCGCGAAGCGGGGCGCCGAGATCATCGAGGTGCGCGGATCGTCCTCCGTGGCCTCGGCCGCCAACGCGGCGATCGAGCACGTCCGCGACGAGCAGCTCGGGACCCGCCGCGGACGCACGTCGGCGGCGGTCGTGTCGCGCGGCGAGTACGGCGTTCCGGAGGGACTCGTGTGCTCGTTCCCGGTCGTGTCGCGCGGCGACGGCGCGGGCTATCGGGTCGTCGAGATCCCCGTGCTCGACGACCGCAGCCGCGCTCGCATCGACGCGTCGGTCGCGGAACTCGTCGACGAGCGCGACGCCGTGCGCGCCCTCGGACTCCTCTGACGCCATGGCCGAAGTGATCGACCCGCTCGTCCTGCTCATCGTGGGCGTCGTCGTCATCGCCGTGGCGACGGCGGTGGGCCCCAAGCTCAAGATCGCGGGACCCCTGATCCTCGTCCTGCTCGGCATCGGCGTGAGCCTGCTGCCGTTCGTCCACGTGCCGCAGATCGATCCCGACATCATCCTCGTCGGCGTGCTGCCGCCGCTGCTGTACTCGGCGGCCGTCTCGCTCCCGGCGATCGAGTTCCGTCGGGACTTCGGTCCGATCGCGGGCCTGTCGGTGGTGCTGGTCGTCGTGAGCTCGGTGGCCCTGGCGTTCCTCTTCGTCGCCGTGATCCCGGGCCTTCCCTTCCTGCTCGCCCTCGCACTGGGCGCGATCCTGAGCCCGACGGATGCCGTCGCCACCGGCATCGCGAAGAGACTCGGCATCTCGCGGCGGGTCGTGACCCTCCTCGAGGGCGAGAGCCTGCTCAACGACGCGACCTCGCTCGTGATCCTGCGAACCGCCGTGGCCGGCGTCGCGGTCGGCACGATCCAGGCGGGCGACTTCCTCGGCGCCTTCGCGTGGGGCGTGTTCATCGCCATCGTCATCGGCGTGGTCGTCGGCTACCTCAACCTGCGTCTGCGGGCGCTCGTGCGGCACTCCGCGGCGAACACCGCCGTGGGCTTCGTCGTGCCGTTCGCGGCGTACCTGCCCACGGAGCACCTCGGCGGGTCAGGCCTCGTCGCGGCCGTGGTGGCGGGAATCGTCACCGGCCAGGGCTCGGTGCGGTGGTTCACGCCCGAGCAGCGCATGTCGGACGAGCTCAACTGGCGCACCGTCGAACTCGTCCTGGAGGGCGCGGTCTTCCTCATCATGGGCCTCGAGCTCAAGGAGATCCTCGACGCCAACCTCAAGAGCGACCACGGCATCGGCCAGGGACTCGTGCTCGCCATCGTCGCGCTCATGATCATCCTCGGGGTGCGCGCCGTGTACGTCTCGGTCCTCGTCTGGCTGCAGAGCCGGCACGCCCGCAACGCCAACACGGATCGGCTCGACAAGATCAGCGCACGCCTCGACGACGTCGAGGCCCTCGGGGCATCGGGCCTGGCCGCGCAGTCGCGTGGTCGTCGCGATCGACCCGTCGACGAAGGCCGGTTCTCGCGCAGGATCGCGTCCATGCGCAAACGCGTCGACAGCGCGTTCGCCGACTTCGACTACTACCAGGCCTCGCCGCTGGGCTGGAAGCACGGGACGGTCATCGTGTGGGCCGGGATGCGCGGCGTCGTCACGCTCGCGGCCGCCCAGACGCTTCCTCGCGAGACCCCCGAGCGTCCGCTCCTGATCTTCGTCGCGTTCCTCGTGGCTGTCGGCAGCCTCATGCTCCAGGGCTTCACCCTGCCGTGGCTCGTGCGCGCCCTGAGACTCGAAGGCGATGCGGCGAGCGACGCCGTCGACCAGGCCGACCAGCGACGCCTCGACGACGCACTGCGGATGGCGGCGGCATCCGCTCTGACGCAGGGCACCGAGCTGCGGCGCAGCGACGGCACCGCGCTGCCCGCCGAACTCGTCGCGACGGTGGGGTCGAAGATGACCGAACCGCCCGACGATGATCAGTCGGCGTTCGCCCGCGATGTGCTCGAACTGCGGCTCCTCATGATCGGCGTCATGCGACGCCGCCTGGGCGAGCTGTCGTCGGGTGGCGGGTACAGCACGGCGGCTCTCCGGCATGCTCTGGCCGAGCTCGACGCCGACGAGCTGAGCCTGCGTCTGCGCCTCGAGGGCGAAGACTGATCGCGGGTCCCCGGCCGCCCGCGACGTGAGTCACAATGGACGGGACGAAGGAGCCCCTGCCATGAGCGAACTGATCGGCGCCGACGCCGTGATCATGCGGTCTCCGGATGCCGCCGGCACGGAGCCCGGCGCTGACACGAGCCCCATCCACCTGCCGCACCCCGCGGCGGAATGCCCCAAGTGCTTCTCGGAGCTGCAGGCCGACCGCCACTGGTGGCTCGCCCGCCCGGCCGGGGCCAGCCTCGTCGGACTCGTCGTCTCTCGCGACGACATGCCGTCGGTCACCGAGCAGCGCAACGAGCTCACGCGCTTCGGGGTACCCATCGAAGGATTCCGCCACCCCGCACCCGAGACCCTCGAATCGTGGGAGTCGCGGCTCGCGCGCCTCTTCGGGCGACTCGACCGCGGCGACGTCCTCGTCGTCGCCAACGTGCACGCCCTCGGCCGCGACATCGACGAAGAGACGCGCACGGTCGCAGAACTCCACCGCCGCGGTGTCGTGGTCAAAGTCCTGAGCCACGGCGGCCGGCACCTCGCCGATCCCGGCCGCTGAGGGGTCGTCAGCTCGCGACGTACTTCGCGAGATGCTGCGCGGTGAGCGTCTCGCCCTGAGCGACGAGATCCGCCGGCGTCCCCTCGAACACGATGCGCCCGCCGTCGTTGCCGGCACCCGGCCCGATGTCGATGATCCAATCGGCGTGCGCCATGACGGCCTGATGATGCTCGATCACGATGACGGAGTTGCCCGCGGCGACGAGGCGGTCCAGCAGCGCCAGCAGATTGTCGACATCGGCGAGGTGCAGACCCGTCGTCGGCTCGTCGAGCACGTAGATCGCGCCCTTCTTCGCCATCGAGATCGCCAGCTTGAGCCGCTGTCGCTCGCCGCCCGACAGCGTGTTGAGCGCCTGCCCGAGGGTGATGTAGCCGAGTCCGACGTCGATCATGCGCGACAGCGTCGTGTGCGCGGGCCCCTTCGTGAAGAACTCCGCCGCCTCTGCCGCCGACAGCGCGAGCACCTCGGCGATGTTCTTGCCGTCCAGAAGGTAGCCCAGGACGTCGTCGCTGAACCCCGAGCCGCCGCACAGTTCGCAGCGGGTCTCGACGGTCTGGGTGAACCCGAGCGTCGTGATGATGACTCCGAGACCCTTGCAGGCGATGCACGCGCCTTCGGAGTTGGCGCTGAACAGGCCGGGCTTGACGCCGTTCGCCTTCGCGAACGCCGCTCGGATCGTGTCGAGCAGCCCGGTGTAGGTCGCGGGACTCGAGCGACGCGACCCCTTGATCGGCGCCTGGTCGACGACGACGACATCGTCGAAGGCCGGCACGTTGCCGTGGATCAGCGAGGACTTGCCCGAGCCGGCGACGCCGGTGACGACCGTGAGATTGCCGAGGGGGATGTCGACGTCGACGTTCTTGAGGTTGTGCTGGGTCGCACCGCGGACCTCGAGCGCACCCGTCCCCTTCTTGGTGGTCTCTTTGAGACGCGCCCGGTGGTCGAGGTGCCGCCCCGTGATGGTGCCCGAGGCGCGCAGGCCCGCGACGTCGCCCGTGTACTGGATCTCGCCGCCCGCGCGCCCGGCGCCCGGACCGAGGTCCACGATGTGGTCGGCGATCTCGATGACCTCGGGCTTGTGCTCGACGACGAGGACCGTGTTGCCCTTGTCGCGCAGCTGCTGCAGGAGCGCGTTCATGCGCTGGATGTCGTGGGGGTGCAGACCCGCCGTGGGCTCGTCGAACACGTACGAGATGTCGGTCAGGGGCGAGCCGAGGTGTCGGATCATCTTCGTCCGCTGCGCCTCACCGCCCGACAGCGTGCCCGATGAGCGATCGAGCGAGAGATATCCGAGCCCGATGTCGACGAACGAGTCGATCGTGTCCTGCAGCACCTGCATGAGCGGAGCGACCTCGGTGTGGTCGACCGTGCGCAGCCAGGCGGCGAGGTCCGTGATCTGCATGGCCGCGGCATCCGCGATGCTGACGCCGTCGATCTTCGACGACCGCGCGCCTTCGTTGAGGCGGGAGCCTGCGCAGTCGGGGCACGCCATGAACTTCACGGCGCGGTCGACGAACGCGCGGATGTGCGGCTGCAGCGAGTCGCGGTCCTTCGTGAGGAAGCTCTTGGTGATCTTGGGGACGAGCCCCTCGTAGGTCATGTTGATGTTCTGGATCTTGACCTTCGTCGGCTCCTTGTAGAGGAAGTCGTCGAGCTCCTGCTGCGTGTAGTCCGCGATCTTCTTGTCGGGATCCACGAAGCCCGACTCGGTGAAGCCGCGCACCATCCAGCCGTCGACGTTGTAGCCGGGGATCGTGAGCGCCCCCTCGGAGAGCGACTTCGTGCGGTCGAAGAGTTCGTCGAGATCGACGTCGC
>JBEVLS010000170.1:0-3332 GCA_040509015.1 Microbacterium sp. | reverse complement strand
AGGGCATCGACGAACGGGTCTTCGAGTACGCCGCGACGATCGGCGAGGTCCGCCTCGTGAGTCTCGGCGATTACGTGCTCAACGGCGGCGAGGTCGCCGCGATGGCGATGATCGAGGCGATCGGCCGACTCGTCCCCGGTGTCGTCGGCAACCCCGAGAGCCTCGTCGAGGAGTCCCACGAGGACGGACTGCTGGAGTACCCCTCGTACACGAAGCCCGCCGAGTGGAGGGGCTACGACGTCCCGCCCGTCCTCATGAGCGGCCACCACGGCAAGGTCGCAGAGTGGCGGCGGACGCAGCAGCTCGAGCGCACGCGCGAGCGGCGACCCGACCTGCTTCCCGACGACGCGCAGGACTGACCCGCGACATACGGCCGTCACGCGCGGGTAACCCACCGAGCGGCCGAATCGGCCAGAGTGGAACCCTCACGTCGGAGGTTCTGCATGCGTCGCGCCAAGATCATCGCCACCCTGGGTCCTGCCACCGAGGATTACGCCGTCGTCGAGGCGCTGGTACGCGCCGGACTCGACGTCGCACGGCTGAACCGCAGCCACGGCGACTACGCCGTGCACGAGCAGGCTTACGCGAACGTGCGTCGCGCGAGTGCCGAGACGGGCCGCGCGGTGGGCATCCTGGTCGACCTGCAGGGACCCAAGATCCGACTCGCGCGCTTCGCCGACGGCCCGCACGTCCTCGCGCCCGGTGACGTCTTCACGATCACGACCGAGGACGTCGCCGGGACGAAGGACATCGTGGGCACGACGTACCCGCGCCTCGCCGCCGACGTGAAGGCCGGCGACACGATCCTCGTCAACGACGGCAAGGTGCGGCTGCAGGTGATCGAGACCGACGGCGTGAGCGTGCGCACCGAGGTCGTGGTCGGCGGCGAGGTCTCGAACAACAAGGGCATCAATCTGCCGGGTGTCTCCGTCACCACGGCCGCGCTCAGCGACAAGGACGAAGAGGACCTCCGCTGGGCGCTGCGACTCGGCGCCGACATCATCGCTCTGTCGTTCGTCCGCAGCGCCCGCGACGTGCACCGGGCGCGCGTCATCATGGCCGAGGAAGGCCGCGATGTGCCGATCATCGCCAAGATCGAGAAGCCCGAGGCCGTCGACGCGCTGCAGGAGATCATCGACGCGTTCGACGGCATCATGGTCGCGCGCGGAGACCTCGGCGTCGAGCTGCCGCTGGAGGCCGTGCCGATCGTGCAGAAGCGCGCGATCGAGCTCGCGCGGCGGTGGGCGAAACCTGTGATCGTCGCGACCCAGATGCTCGAATCGATGATCGAGAACCCCGTGCCGACGAGGGCCGAGACGTCGGATGTCGCCAACGCCGTCATCGACGGGGCGGATGCCGTGATGCTCTCGGGCGAGACGAGCGTCGGCAAGTACCCGGTCGTGGTGGTCGAGACGATGGCCCGCATCGTGGCGTCGACCGAGGAGCACGGTCTCGCCCGGATCCCGGCGCTGGGCACGAAGCCGCGCACGCAGACCGGCGCGCTCACCCTCGCGGCGGCGAGCATCGCCGAGTTCGTCGACGCGTCCTACGTCTGCGTGTTCAGCCAGTCCGGCGACTCGGCCCGACGCATGTCGAGACTGCGCCACCGCGTGCCGATCGTCTCGTTCACCGACCTGCCGGGGACCCGCTCGCGGAACGCTCTGATCTGGGGCGTCCAGACGTACCTCGTCCCGCGCGGCGAGACCACCGACGAGCTCATGACGATCATCGACGACGTGCTGCTCGGAAACGGGCTGGCCGAGGTCGGCGATCGGGTCGTCATGACGGCCGGCGCCCCTCCGGGGATCGCGGGGTCGACGAACAACGTCCGGATGCACATCGTGGGCACCGGCGCTTCCGAGACCCTGGACTGAATCAGGCATCATAGCGGGCCGTCAACCCCCGAATCGCCGCGGCGATTCGGTGACTAGCCTTGTCGAGGCGGCCGACGCGTCGCCCGGATAGGAGTACATCGTGGAGGCATGGCCGGGATCGACCTACCCGCTGGGGGCGACCTTCGACGGGAACGGCACGAACTTCGCGCTGTTCAGTGAGGGGGCGACGAAGGTCGAGCTCTGCCTGTTCGGCGAGCGCGGCAAAGAGACCCGCATCCCGCTCGTCGACGTGGACGCCTACGTGTGGCATGCGTATCTGCCCAACATCGGACCCGGACAGCGGTACGGATTCCGCGTGCACGGCGAGAACGATCCCTCCCAGGGTCTGCGCTTCAATCCCAACAAGCTGCTTCTCGATCCCTATGCGAAGTCCGTCGAAGGACAGATCCAGTGGGGTCAGTCCGTCTTCGGCTACGACTTCGGCGATCCGGACTCCCGCAACGACGAGGATTCCGCGGCCGCGATGATGAAGGGCGTCGTCGTCAGCCCGTTCTTCGACTGGTCCGGCGACCGTCAGCCCAAGACGCCGTACGCCGAGTCCTTCATCTACGAGGCCCACGTGAAGGGCCTGACCGAACTGCACCCCGATGTGCCGGAGGAGCTGCGCGGCACGTACGCCGGCGTCGCGCACCCCGCGGTCATCGACCACCTCGTCAAGCTCGGCGTGACCGCGATCGAGCTGATGCCTGTGCACCAGTTCGTCAACGACTCCACGCTCCAGGAGAAGGGCCTGTCGAACTACTGGGGCTACAACACGATCGCGTTCTTCGCTCCGCAGAACACCTATGCGTCCATGGGCCAGCACGGCCAGCAGGTGCAGGAGTTCAAAGCGATGGTGCGCGCGCTGCACGAGGCGGGCATCGAGGTCATCCTCGACGTGGTCTACAACCACACGGCCGAGGGCAACCACATGGGCCCGACGCTGTCGATGCGCGGGATCGACAACGCCGCGTACTACCACCTCGAAGACGACGACAAGCGGTACTACACGGACTACACCGGCACCGGCAACAGCCTCAACGTCCGGCATCCGCACACGCTGCAGCTCATCATGGATTCGCTGCGGTACTGGGTGCTCGAGATGCACGTCGACGGCTTCCGCTTCGACCTGGCGTCCACCCTCGCGCGCGAGTTCTACGAGGTCGACCGCCTCGCCACGTTCTTCGAGCTCGTGCAGCAGGATCCGGTGGTCTCGCAGGTCAAGCTCATCGCCGAGCCGTGGGACGTCGGTCCCGGCGGCTATCAGGTCGGTAACTTCCCGCCCCAGTGGACCGAGTGGAACGGAAAGTACCGCGACACGGTGCGCGACTTCTGGCGCGGCGAGCCGCAGGCGCTCGGCGAGTTCGCCTCGCGCCTGACCGGCTCCGCCGACCTGTACGAGCACTCCGGACGCCGGCCCGTGGCATCCATCAACTTCGTCACCGCCCACGACGGCTT
>JBEVLS010000169.1:0-4514 GCA_040509015.1 Microbacterium sp. | reverse complement strand
CGAGTTCGAACTGGTTCGGCGTGATGATGTCGGCGACGGGCACGACCCGCTCCCGCAGCAGGATCGGGATGGCGGGGGCGACGAAGCATCCGGACTTCGCGTTGCCCATCACGGGGTCGCACGCGTACACGGCCGCGGGGTTGGCGGCCTTGACCCGCGCGACGGCGTCGATGATGACGTCGCCGATGCCCTCGCCGCCCTGATAGCCCGACAGCACGGCGTCGATCTGCGGGAAGACCCCGCGATCCTCGATGCCGGTGATGACGTCGCGGACGTCGTCCGGAGCGATGAGCGGCCCCCGCCACGCGCCGTATCCGGTGTGGTTGGAGAAGTTCACGGTGTTGACCGGCAGCACCTCGACCCCGATGCGCTGCAGCGGGAAGACGGCGGCCGAGTTGCCGACATGGCCGTAGGCGACGGCGGACTGGATCGAGAGGATCTTCACCGCTCGATCATCCCACCTCGCGCAGGGGCGCCTGGCCGCGCGCCGCGGCGACGGATGCCACGAGGTCGTCCGCGAGCTCGGCGGCGTCCTGGTCGTCGAGGTCGTGCACGGTGAGGCGGAGACGGCGTGAGGCTCCGAGATCCGAGAGGACGAAATCGTCGCCGCCGCGGGCGAGCCAGCCCCGACGCATGAGCTGCTCCGTCACCGCCCGCGCGGGGGCGGGGAGGGGAACCCACAGAGAGAGGCCGTCGCCGGCCTCGACCGGAAGACCGCGCTCCGACAGCGCACGTGCGAAGTCCTCGTTGCGCGCGGCGTAGTGCGCGCCCGCGTCGGTGATCCCCTCCATCACCGCGGGATCGCTCACGAGGGCGTGCACGAGTCGCTGCAGGAGGTGACTCACCCAGGTCGTGCCGGGGGTCAGTCGCATCGCGAGGCGCTCGGCGGTGTCGGGATCGGATGCCGTGACGGCCAGGCACATGTCGGGGCCGAGGAACTTCGAGACCGACCGCACGACCGCCCAGCGCCGCTGCGCGGGACCCACCAGCGAGTAGTACGGCCGGCGCGACAGCATCGAGAAGTGGTCGTCCTCGATCACGAGGACGTACGGGTGCTCCGCGAGAACGGTCCGCAGCTGCTCGGCGCGGCGTTCGGTCAGGCTCGCCCCGGTGGGGTTCTGGGCGCGCGGCGTGCACACCACCGCTCGCACACCCTGCGCGAGGGCGCTGCGCAGGCCCTCGACGGTCATTCCCGCGTCGTCGACCGGCACGGGCACCGCGCGGTAGCCTCCGAGCCTGACCGTGTGGATGCTCGTGAGGAAGCACGGGTCTTCGAGGGCGACCGCGTCGTCCCGGGTGAGCGCCTGCGCGAGGAGGCGCTCGACGGCGTCGGCGGCGCCGCTGGTGATCGTGATGCGGCGCTCGGCGGCCGGGACGTCGGACATCCAGCCCTGCGCCCAGTCCTCGAGCCCGCGATCGATGACCGGCTCGCCGTAGAGCACGGGGCGTCCGCCCATGCGGGCGAGCGCGGCGGACGGGTCGGGGATCAGGTCGGGTGCGGGATTGCCGGTGCCGACGTCGCGCAGCACGCTGTCGAGTGCGAAGCCCTCCTGCGCGACGGGTGCCCCGCCGGCGACGCGCGTTCCGCCCCGACCGCGCGTGACGACGAGCCCGGCCTGTGTCAGCTGACGGTAGGCGGCCACTGTCGTGTTGCGATTGACTCCGAGGTCTTCGGCGAGAGCGCGGACCGAGGGGAGTGCATCGCCCGGCAGCAGGATGCCGCGCTCGACGAGACCGCGCAGGCTCTCCGCGATCTCGAGCGCCGTCGATCCCCTGATGTCGAGGTCCACTCGTCCGCCTTCCGTCGCGCCGATCCTACGTCCCGGTACATGCTATCTTTTGGCCTAGGTCAAATCGGGATGTCGTCCGTGCGCTGTGCCCACCGGCATCCGTTCGAAAGGAATCGTCGTGTCCGCTGCAGAAAAGGGAACCGGCCGCGTCAAGCGCGGACTCGCCGAGATGCTCAAGGGCGGCGTCATCATGGACGTCGTCACGGTCGAGCAGGCGAAGATCGCTGAGGACGCCGGTGCGGTGGCCGTCATGGCGCTCGAGCGGGTCCCCGCAGACATCCGCGCCCAGGGCGGCGTGTCGCGCATGAGCGACCCCGACATGATCGACGGGATCATCGAGGCCGTATCGATCCCGGTCATGGCGAAGGCGCGCATCGGCCACTTCGTCGAGGCCCAGGTGCTGCAGGAGCTCGGGGTGGACTACATCGACGAGTCCGAGGTGCTCTCGCCCGCGGACTACGTCAACCACATCGACAAGTGGAACTTCACGGTGCCGTTCGTCTGCGGCGCCACCAACCTCGGCGAGGCGCTGCGCCGCATCAACGAGGGCGCGGCGATGATCCGCTCCAAGGGCGAGGCCGGCACCGGCGACGTTTCGGAGGCGACGAAGCACATCCGCAGGATCAAGAGCGAGATCAACGTGCTGCGCTCGATGTCGAAGGACGAGCTGTACGTCGCGGCGAAGGAGCTCCAGGCTCCCTACGACCTCGTCGCCGAGGTGGCCGAGACCGGCGCGCTGCCGGTCGTGCTGTTCGTGGCCGGCGGCGTCGCGACCCCGGCCGACGCCGCGATGATGATGCAGATGGGTGCCGACGGCGTGTTCGTCGGCTCCGGCATCTTCAAGTCGGGCAACCCCGCCGAGCGTGCCGCAGCCATCGTGAAGGCCACGACGTTCTACGACGACGCGAAGGTGATCGCCGACGTCTCCCGCGGCCTCGGCGAGGCGATGGTGGGCATCAACGTCTCGGATCTGCCCGCACCCCACCGTCTGGCCGAGCGCGGCTGGTGACCGGCCGAACGCGGCTCGTGCCATGAAGGTCGGGGTCCTCGCCCTCCAGGGCGACGTCCGCGAGCACGTCCGGGTGCTGACGGTACTCGGCGCGGAGGTCTCGCTCGTGAGGCGGCCGTCGGAGCTCGCCGAGGTCGACGGACTCGTGCTGCCGGGCGGCGAATCGAGCGTGATCGACAAGCTCGCGCGGACCTTCGGGATGCGGCATCCGATCGAGCAGGCGATCGCCGAGGGGATGCCGGTCTACGGCACCTGCGCGGGCCTCATCCTGCTCGCCGATGCGATCACCGGCGCCATCGACGGTCAGCAGACGTTCGGGGGGCTCGACGTCACGGTCGCCCGCAACGCCTTCGGCGGACAGACGGAGTCGTTCGAGACCAGCCTGCGCGTCGACGGCTGGGACGAGCCCGTGCACGCGGCGTTCATCCGGGCACCCCTCGTCACTCGGGCCGGGCCGGGCGTGACGGTGCTGGCGGCGCTGCCGGACGGGGGAGTCGTCGCCGTCGAGCAGGGGCGCCTGCTCGGCACCGCGTTCCACCCCGAAGTGACCGGCGACACCCGCTTCCACGAGCGGTTCCTCGCACACGTCCGAGGCGCGGTCGGCGACGGGTCGTAGAATGGACGGCGGCCGTACGGCCGGCGAGATCGAGCGGGAGTTACATGTCCGGGCATTCCAAGTGGGCGACGACGAAGCACAAGAAGGCCGTCATCGACAGCCGTCGCGCGAAGTCGTGGGCCAAGCTCATCAAGAACATCGAGGTCGCGGCGAAGCTCGGCGGCCCTGACCTCCAGGGCAACCCGACGCTGTTCGACGCGGTGCTCAAGGCCAAGAAGACCTCGGTCCCCAAAGACAACATCGACCGTGCGATCAAGCGCGGAGCGGGCATCGGCGGCGAGTCGGTCGAGTACTCGTCGATCACGAACGAGGGCTACGGCCCCAACGGCGTCCCGCTCATGATCGAGTGCCTCACCGACAACAAGAACCGCGCCGCGGCCGAGGTCCGCACGGCCCTCAGCCGCTACGGTGGAACGCTCGCCGACCCCGGCAGCGTCGCCTACAACTTCACGCGCAAGGGCGTCATCGTCGTCGCCGGCGAGGGCACGAGCGAAGACGACGTCATGCTCGCCGTCCTCGAGGCCGGCGCCGACGACGTCGAGCCGCACGCCCAGGGCTTCGAGGTCATCACCGAGGCGACCGACCTCGTGACGGTGCGCTCGGCGCTGCAGGACGCCGGCATCGAATACGAATCGGCCGACGTCGAGTTCGTGCCCAACCTCAAGGTCGAGGTCGACGCCGACACGGCGCGCAAGGTGTTCCGCCTCATCGACGCGCTCGAAGACAGCGACGACGTGCAGAACGTGTACAGCAACTTCGACCTCACGCCCGAGGTGCAGGCCGAGCTCGAGGCCGACGCCGAAGAGTGATCCGGGCGCGCCTCGGTCGCCGGGCCCGGGCGCTCGCATAGCGTGGGGGAGTGACCCCTCAGCCCTCACGGGGCGCGCTCCGCGTGCTCGGCATCGACCCCGGCCTGACCCGCTGCGGTGTCGGGATCGTCGACGTGGCCCCCAACAGGTCCGCGACGCTCGTCCATGTCGGTGTCGTCCGCTCCGAGCCCGGGGCCCCGATCGAAGAACGCCTGCTCGCGATCGCCTCGGGCATCCGCGCGGTCATCGACCAGCACGCGCCGTCCGTGGTCGCCGTCGAGCGCGTCTTC
>JBEVLS010000168.1:0-3626 GCA_040509015.1 Microbacterium sp. | reverse complement strand
GCGATCCTGCGCGGCGGCGAGGGCGACCAGCGCGAGGACCCGTACGAGCCGTCCCGGCGATTCGCCCCTTCCGGCTTCTTCGCGACGAAGGCCGAGCGTCGGATCGAGAAGGAGTGGGAGGCCCTCCCGCCGTCCGAGGACCCGGTCGACTGGAAGGCCGCGTCGCACCACTGAGGTGCGATGCTGGGTGACATGAATCAGACGGATGCCGCGGCCGTGCCGCACCGCGAGGGCCTGTGGTCTCTCGTGGTGCGGGCGGGCCGCGGTATCCGCTGGTACATGACGACCCTGATGGGCGACCGCGCCTACGACACGTACGTCGCGCACCTGCGCGCCCGGCACCCCGACGCGACGCCGGTCACCGAGCGGCAGTTCTGGCGGCAGCGCATGGCCGATCAGGACCGCAACCCCGGCGCGCGCTGCTGCTGACATGCCCGATGCGGTCATCGTCGCGGGCGCGATCGGATTCGCCGCCGGCGCGATCCTGACTCTCGCGCTCGTGTTCGCGCGCCGCTTCGCGTTCGGTGCGCGCGATCTCGGCAGCGATGCCGAGGGCGCGGAGTACCGCACGCTCCACGTCGTGGGGCTGGCCGCTTCGGCGCTGCGCGGCGGACACGAGGCTCCCGACCGGGCGCGGGCGGCCAAGCACCTGCGGAGCCTCCTTCGGGCTCGCGCCGTCGCGATCGTCGGCCCGGACGGAGACGTCGCGATCGACGGGGCCTCGGACGGACTGCAGGCGTCGGCCGCGCGGGTCGCCGAGCGGGTGCGGTCGACGGGGCGCCGACAGGTCTTCCCGCGGCGCAAGGCGGGTGAGCTCGAAGCCGTGGGGGCGCCGATCGTCGTCGACGGCGTGGCGTGGGGAGCCGTCGTCGCGTTCGACGACACCGTGCGAGGTCCGCTCGTGCGCGCCGCGGGCGAAGTCGCGGCGTGGTGCGCCGCGCAGCTCGCGCTCGGCGAGCTCGAGGCCTCGCGCACGGCGCTCGCCGAAGCGCAACTGCGGGCGCTGCGGGCCCAGATCAGTCCGCATTT
This sequence comes from Microbacterium sp., assembly GCA_040509015.1. Taxonomy (GTDB): domain Bacteria; phylum Actinomycetota; class Actinomycetes; order Actinomycetales; family Microbacteriaceae; genus Microbacterium. Next base: position 2,597 of record JBEVLS010000168.1, on the reverse strand, counting down.
CATCTACAACGCGCTCACCGCGATCGCCTCGTTCATCAGCACCGATCCCGAGCGGGCGCGCGAGCTCGTGCTCGATTTCGCCGACTTCACCCGGTACTCGTTCCGCCGGCAGGGGGAGTTCACGACGCTCGCCGAAGAGCTCGGCAGCATCCACTCGTACCTCACGCTCGAGCGCGCGCGGTTCGGCGATCGACTCGAGGTGCGCCTGCGCGTGTCTCCCGAGACGCTCTCGACGGTGATCCCGTTCCTCTCGGTGCAGCCGCTCGTCGAGAACGCCGTGCGGCACGGCCTCGAGCCGGGGGAGCGCGGCGGCGTCGTGACGATCGCGTCGCACGACGACGGCACGCACACCGAGATCACCATCGAGGACGACGGCGTGGGCATGGACCCCGCCGCCGCGTCCGCCCTGCTGTCGGGGGAGCCCTCCACCGCGCACGTGGGTCTCGGCAACGTCGACACCCGCCTGCGTCAGCTCTACGGCCCGGGCGGAGGACTCGTCGTCGAGACCAATCCGGGCGCGGGCATGCTCGTGCGTCTGCGCGTGCCGCGCTCGCAGCCGCTGCACGAGACGGGGGTCGGCTGATGGCGGGCACGTGGGTAGCGTGTCGTGCATGGTCCGCGACGGGGTGAAGGTCGACGTGCTCGTCGCCGACGACGAGCCGCCGGCGCTCGCCGAGCTCGTGGCACTCCTGCGGCGCGATGAGCGGATCGGCGTCGTCCACCCCGCGGCGAACGGTGCCGAGGCGCTCCGCATCCTCGAGTCGCACCACCTCGACGGCGCCTTCCTCGACATCCACATGCCCGGCCTGTCGGGACTCGAGCTCGCTCGGGTGCTGGCGCGCGGCGATCAGCCGCCCACCATCGTCTTCGTCACCGCCGACGACGCGCGGGCGCTCGACGCCTTCGACGTCCGCGCCGTCGACTACGTGCTCAAGCCCGTCCGACCCGAGCGGCTGCACCGCGCGGTCGATCGCATCGTCGACGCTGCGGCGGGTGACACGCCGTCCGCAGACGACGAGACGATTCCGGTGACCGTGGGTCAGAGTGTGCGGATGCTCCGCCGCAGCGACGTGCGCTGGGTGCACGCGCAGGGCGACTATTCGCGCCTGTGGACCTCATCGGGCGGACACCTCGTGCGCACGCCGATCTCGGAGCTCGAGGAGCGGTGGGCGGAGGCCGGATTCGTCCGGGTGCACCGCTCGTACCTCGTCCACCGCGATGCCGTCGTCGAGGTGCGCCTCGGCGGGGCGTCGCCGTCGGTGGTGCTCGCCGAGATCGAGCTGCCCGTGAGCCGGCGACTGTCGGCATCCGTCCGCGACGCGCTCGTGCGGGGGGACTCGTGACGTCGCCGTCCCCGCGCCGGGTGCGGGTGACGAGAACCCCCGAGTCCGCGCCCTCGACCCGCGGGATAGCCCTGCCCGGCGCGCCGGTGCGCGAGGCGGGCGCGGTGTTCGACCGCTCGCTCGTGCGCAGCCAGCTGCGGCTCGCGTTCGGCTGCCTGCTGGGTTTCCTGCTCGTCGCGGGCGCCTTCACGGCCGCGATCTTCGTCGTCGCGGGGCTCGACGACCCCGTCGTGTTCGGTGTTCCCCTGTCGTGGCTGATGCAGGCATACGGCTACTACCCGCTGATCCTCTTCTTCGCGATCGTGTTCGCGCGCGGTGCGAGTCGCAACGAGCGCCGGTACCGGGATCTGGCCGACGACGCCGGAGCCGGTGAGGCATGAACCCGGTCTTCGACGCGATCGCGATCGCCCTGCTGGTCGCGGCCACCGTCGTGCTGGGGTTCGCGGGGCTTCGGATCAGCCGCACCACGAGCGACTTCTTCGTGGCGTCGCGCAGCGTCCGCCCGGTCTGGAACGCCTCGGCGATCAGCGGCGAGTACCTCTCGGCCGGCACGTTCCTGGGGCTCGCGGGGCTCGTCCTGCTGTCGGGCGCCGAGGGGTTCTGGTTTCCGATCGGCTACGCCGCCGGGTATCTGCTCGTCCTCCTCTTCGTCGCCTCGCCGCTGCGTCGCTCGGGCGCCTACACGATCCCCGATTTCATCCAGGCCCGGCTGCAGTCCCTCACCGCGCGACGGATCACGAGCGTGGTCGTGCTGGTCATCGGCTGGCTCTACATCGTGCCCCAGCTGCACGGCGCGGCCCTCGCGCTCGGCGTCGTCGCCGACGTCGACCCGTGGGTGGGGGCGGTGCTCGTGGCGGTGCTGGTGGCGGGCATCGTCGCCGCCGGCGGCATGCGCGCCGTCACGGCCGTCCAGGCGATGCAGTACTGGCTCAAGCTCACCGCACTCGCGGTGCCGGTGATCTTCCTGCTCATGGCACTGTCCGACGGCGAGCCGTCGTTCGATCCCGCGCTCGTCTTCCCCGTCGCGCAGGGGCCGTCGGCGGTCGACGCGTACGCGACGGGATCGCTGCTGCTGGCCCTCCTCCTCGGCACGATCGGCCTGCCGCACGTGCTGGTGCGGTTCTACACGAGCCCCGACGGCGTCGCCGCCCGCAGGACGACCGTGATCGTGATCGCCATGATCGGCGTCTTCTACGCGGTGTCGAGCACGATGGGCCTCATCGGCCGGGTCGTCGCACCCGACCTCGCCGTGCC
>JBEVLS010000167.1:0-11141 GCA_040509015.1 Microbacterium sp. | reverse complement strand
GGAGGTCGTGATCTCTTGCGGACGACGAACGCGGCTCGAGGCGCGCGGTCGGGCCGGCCGCGTTACACGTGCCCACCGAGTTGGTCCAGGCGGCGGCGGAGGTACTTCCGTTCGGCGGGATTGCCTGCGAGCTGGATGGCGCGTTCGTATGCTGCCCGTGCGTCGCCCCTGCGGCCGACCCACCGCAGGCGGTCGGCGCGCGCGGCGTGGAAGGCGTGGTAATCGCCGAGCGACTCGCCAAGCCGGTCGACCTCGCCGAGTGCGACGTCGGGGCCGTCGATCTCGGCGACCGCGATCGCCCGGTTGAGTCGAACGATCGCTGACGGGTCGAGTCGTAACAGACGGTCGTAGAGAGTGACGATCTGAGACCAGTCGGTGTCGCGGGCAGACAGTGCAGTGGTGTGGACCGCGTTGACCGCGGCCAAGAGCTGGTACTGCCCGGGCGCAGTCCGGGTGGCGATCCGTTCGCGCACAAGGGCGCATCCTTCCGTGATCATGGCCTGGTCCCACACCCCGCGGTCCTGTTCGTCCAGGGTCACCAGCTCGCCCGTGCGCGACACGCGCGCAAGGCGCCGCGCATCGGTGAGCAGCATGAGCGCGAGCAGCCCGGCGACCTCGCCCTCGTCGGGAAGGAGCGTTCGCAAGAGGCGACCGAGTCGGATCGCCTCGTCCGTGAGGTCAGCGCGCAGCGGATCATCGCCCGTGGTGGTCAGATAGCCCTCGTTGAAGATGAGGTAGATCACCGCGAGCACGCTCCCCAGGCGTCCGTCGATATCGTCGGTCGACGGGACCCGATAGGGAATTCCTTCTGCTGTGATCTTGGCCTTCGCGCGGGTGATCCGCTGAGCGATGGTGGACGGCGGGACCAGGAACGCCTGCGCGATTTGGGCGACGGTCAAGCCCCCCAGCAGTCGCAGAGTCAGCGCGACCCGCGCTTCAATTCCGAGCGTCGGATGGCAGCAGATGAAGATCAGCCGAAGGCGATCGTCCTCGATCGGCCCGGTCGGTTCTGGACGGGTGTCGTCCGACAGTGTGTGAGCCGCCTGATGTTTGCCGTCTCGAACGGACTCGCGGCGCAGCCGGTCGATCGCTTTGCGGTTCGCTGTCGTCGTGAGCCATGCGCCCGTGTTGGGTGGCACGCCGTCGCGGGGCCACCGCTCCACCGCCGCGAGGAACGCATCGGCGGCGGCATCCTCGGCTATCCCGAGATCCCCGAAGCGACGGGCGAGGCCGGCCACCACCCGCGCCCACTCTTCGTCGTGGGCACGGGCGATCGAGTCCTGGACGGTGACCGTCACGACCCCGATGCGTGTCGCTCGACGATCTCGTCCATATCGGACGGGAACCGGTGCACCTCCTGCGGCCAGTCCAGAGCGACAGCGAGGCGGCCGGCCCAGTACCGCGCGGCTTCGTCATCAGCCACGTCCACGACGGTGAAACCGCCGAGGTGCTCCTTGCTTTCGACGAACGGTCCGTCGGTGAAGACCGCTTCGCCGTTCTTACTCACCACGCTGAACACGGCCGTGGATGCGTCGATGCCGCCGTCGGCGTAGAGAAAAACGCCCGCCGACGTCATGTCGTCGAGCACGGCTTTCGAGGCCTCACTCTTGCGGATCAGCTCGTCGTGCGTGTGCAGGGGCACCCACTCGTCGTTGAACGCGATCAGATACTTCGGCACTGTCATGTCCTCTCATCGGGATGAGAACCGTGTCGTGGCTCTCAAGTCGCGGCGACCCGGTGGGGTTGCTCACCTGATCCACGAACGGCGAGGCTCGAATACGACACTAGCGCCGAGAAATCTTCGAAACCGAGCACCCACGGCTCGACGTCGCTGCTCGCATAGATGCTCCGCACCGTCGTGTCCCGGGGTGGGGCTTTCAACACCGACGAGAACCTTCGGACCGATCAAGCACAGATGCTCAATAGCGTCGCAAGCAGCAGCAGCTCCGACGACTCACGATCGAAACTCGTCGCTTTGTGCCCACATCCTGCCCACGAAGAATTGGGATTCAGAGCGATCGAGATGGACGTGGAGCCCGACTTCGCGTTCACTTCGGGCCGACTTTTCGCGGGATTGAGTGGGAATCCGATCGAGGCGGAGTCAGCAAGATATCGCTCGGTGGAGTTCAAAACGCGCCGTCTCCGTCACTCCGGGTCCGCTGGTGCTCGAGCAGGTCACGGAACGTGCTGGCAAGGCGTGATCTTCCTGCGGCAAGATCCCGATCTCTTCCTGGTCGCGCCATCTACGTGCGTGACGTGGTCTCCAACGGCGAAGTGTCGTTCACGGACTTTTGTAGGCCCGAGCATTGTTCGGAACGCTCCTCATCACGATCCACCACTCAGTCGGGCGCTATGACTGGCGGCGTCCGCATCGGCGCAGATGAAGCGCTCTCGCGTAGACGCATTCGCGGACACGCGGACACGCGGTCGGGCGAACTGGAGAAATAGGACCACCGACGTCATCCAAGTGCGTGCCCACGCTGTGCCCACGACTGAATGCAAGTCAGCCTGCCCGAACCAGATCGAGACGTACCTTCAGCAGGCTCCGAACGGCGGAATTTTGCGGATTCCGGCTGAGACAGAACGAGATCGATTGAGCCTCTCTGGGTTCACATCCCACCGTCTACCGCCACGGCAAAAGCCCCGAGATACCTGCACTACTGGGATCGCGGGCCTTCTCTCTTGTCCGGGTGCACGCGACCGCCCGCCGGTCAGCGTCAGCGCTGGAACTGATCCAACAGCTCTCCGTGGCGATAGCGCAGTAGGGGCTCTGGGGTCACGCCGCAGACTGGCTCAGCGGCTGCGGCGGTGCGGACTGGGACAGCCGGGCGTGCTGGTGGGCCAGTTGCAGAATCCAGGATCGCGCACTCGCATCCGACCGATCGATCCGGTCGGCGTGACGCCAGACGGAGCAGAAGGTGTCCATGGTGGCTTGCTCTGCGAGAGTTTCGTTCGGCAGGAGATGGCGAGCGATCCCGTGCACCTGGGAGGAGATCTCGTCGTAGAGCTGCGCGAAAGCGGCCTGGCTTCCGGCGGCGATCTCTCGAATGAGCGCGTCCAGATCGCTGCCGCTGTGCGCGGGCGTCTCCGGCGCGATTGTGGTCATGCCTGATGGTGACAGAGGGTGCGCGAACCCCGAGGGCACTTGCGGGATGACGCCGCGACTGCTAGCCGCATCGGCGCGAATCCGGGTGTGGGTGTCGATACCGCCCGACGCTGACCGTCGACGAACACTCGAGCCGGGATGTCGTCGACCATCCATATCGTCGCTTCATGCCCTGAATCTGCTGTCGCCTGGCGAGGGACCACGACATGAATGCGATGCGGGCCGAACTGCTGAAGATGACCGTAGGGGGTATTCGGGTCTGTGGGGACGAATCGTCGCTACGCGAAGCAACTCGACGAACTCATGGACGAGCGCATCCTGCAGCGGATCGCGGAGGAGTTCCCCCTTCAGTCACTCACCGAGAAGGAGAGGCAGGCGGAATCGCTGCCCGTGACACGGGATCCGCAGCCGAAGCCATGCCGCGCGTGGGTGCGGTTCGGTCCGCATTCGATGCAGGTCGAGGCCAAGGTCGTCGTGTGGAACGACGTCGCGTGCGGGATCGTGTTCGACATCCGCGAGAAGGAGATGCGGTGTTGGGTGTGGGCGAATGCCGTGACGTCGGTCCTATAAGTGGAGGTAGACGAACCGCTCCGGCGACCTCGTGCGATGACTACGAGCAGCGTCCCGCCGCTCAGGTGACGGCATATGCGACGTATCGCACCCGATCCGCCTCCCGCACGCATGAGGCGACGAAGAGCGATTTCTGCATCCAGTCGAGCTCTCGTGCCGACGACTCGACGGATACGAAGGTGCGGAAGTAGTAGTCGCCGGGATCGACGACCGCTCCCGAGAGGAGGGCCTGCAGCACGTCCGCGCTGCCGCTCCGGATGCCCGCCACCTTGAGGTACACGAGATCGCCGTCGTCGGTCCGGGCGGTGTACCTGCCGTCGATCTCGATGGTGCCCTCGTCGCGGACGATCTGCCAGTCCGCGCCGCCGGCCTCGATCGTCGCCGTCAGGTCGCCCGAGATCGATCCGCCGAGGATCGGGACGACGCGCCGGTGACCGGCGCTCGTCACTCCGTGGTCTACGGGAGGCCCGACCAGCACTTCCACATCGAAGGCCCGCCGGAGAGCGGGGACCGGAGGAACGACGATCATGCCTCGCTCCCGACGACGAGGGAGGGGCGGGTGTTGAGGACGTCGGGCGCGAATCCGGCCGCCTGCTTGTACTCGTCGGCGATCGCCTGCAGCTCGTCTCGCGGGATGACGTCGTGCACATCGTCGAACCCTCCGGGTGCGCGCTCGTAGGCGAGCTGCATCACGCGTTCGGGCCCCGTCTGCCGGGTCAGCGCGAGCAGGCGCGTCATCGCGGGACGCCGGTCGGCGTCGTACGCCGACAGCGCGGCATCCACCGAACTGCTGCCGGCCAGGTGGTACGCGAGCGTGCGCGCGTCCAGGATCGCCTGCGATCCGCCGTTCGAGCCGTTGGGGTACATCGCGTGCGCCGCGTCGCCGAGCAGCACCGTGCGCCCGAACGTCCACCGAGGCAGCGCGTCCCGATCGACCATGGGGTACTCGAGGATCTCGTCAGCCGCCGCGATGGTGCCAGGCACGTCGAGCCAGTCGAACTGCCAGTCGCGGAACATCTCCACGATCGGGCCGGCGTCGACGGACCTGTTCCAGTCGGCATCCGGGCTCCCGCCCACGCGGCGCTCGGCGATGAAGTTGACGACGGTCCTGCCTTCGTCATCCGCCCGTCCGAGCGGGTAGGCGACGAACTTCTGGTCACCGTCGCCGGCCATGATCATCGTGCGACCGTCGAGGTAGCCCGGAATGACCGCCGTTCCCCGCCAGACCGTCAACCCGCTCCACACCGGAGGGCCTTCGGCGGGAAAGTGGAGGGAGCGGACAGTCGAGTGGATGCCGTCCGCCCCGACGATCACGTCTGCGGACTCGGCGACCGAGCCGCGCGACGTGATGAACTCCGCTCGGTCCGATCCGCCGCCGGCTGCATGGCGGACGTCGACGAGCCGGTGGTCAACGTGCACCACGTCACCGAGCCGCTCGCGCACGGCCTCGAGCAGCATGAGCTGCAGTCGCCCGCGATGCACCGACATCTGGGGCCAGAGGTATCCCGCGGAGATGCCGCGGGGCTCCTGCCAGATCAACTGCCCGTGCCGATTGTGATAACTGAGCGCAGCCGGGCCGACACCCAGCTGCTCGACTCGCTCTGCGAGACCGAGCTCGGTGAGCTCGCGCATCGCATGAGGCAGCAGGTTGATGCCCACGCCCAGCCCGAGGATACGGGGCGCACGCTCGTAGATCTCGATGTCGCGGAAGCCTGCCGCCTCGAGACTCAGAGCGGTGGCGAGGCCGCCGATTCCTGCGCCGACGATGATGATCCGCATGCATGCTCCTTCGCATGTTCGTTATCCGGAGAGGGCAGCCGCGGAACGGGCGCCCTCGGGGTCAAGCCTGGAAGACGACCTCGCCCGCGACGATGGTGGTCGCGGTGCGCACCGACATGATCTGGTCACGTGCGAGCTCGAAAGGATCCGCCGTCGCCACGACGAGATCAGCCTGTTCGCCGACCCGCACGCGGCCCGGCCGACCCAGCACGAGATCGCTCGAACCGCTCGTGTATGCCGCGAGCGCCTGCGCGAGGGTCAGCGACTGGTGCTCCGCGTCCAGGGTGGGAGGCTCGACGTCGGCGGGCTGCGGAGGGAGCACGACGCCGGGGGGCGGCGGCGCCCACCGATTCACCGTCACGTGGATCGCCAGCCACGGATCCGCGGGAGAGACGGGCCAGTCCGATCCCATCGCGAGGTCGGCGCCGCCGTCGAGCATCGTGCGGAACGGGTAGCCCTCCTGCATCCGCCGCTCACCGATCATCGTCTCGAGGAAGGGGTCGGGCGCGGCCCACAGGCCCTGGATGTTGGCGGTGATTCCGAGCGGGCCGAACCGCTTCGCGTCGTCGGGTTGCACCATCGACAGGTGCGCGATGTGGTGGCGCCGGCCCGCGCCGTTCACGGCGCGCGCCTGCTCGATCGCATCGAGCGCGACGCGGATGCCGCGGTCGCCCATGATGTGCAGATGCAGCGCGAATCCCGCGGCATCCAGCTGCCTGACGAACTCGAAGATCGTCTGCTCGTCGAAATGCAGCTCTCCGGTGAAGCCGTCGTGGGCGTGATTGCAGTAGGGCTCGAGAAGGGCGGCCGTCTCGCCGTGCGGCACGCCGTCGATCATCGCCTTCGCCGTCGACGTCGGGAATCCCGCGCGCGCGTTCCGCTCGCGCAGCTCGACGAATCGCGACACGAGGGCCGCGACGTCATCGCGCTTGAGACCGGGCCCGATCCAGAGCGCCCCCGACGTGTCGCTCTTGAGCGTGCCCTCCGCGATCCCCCGCAGGTAGCCGGGCGTGCAGTCGGCCTTGCCGTTGTATCCGCCCAGGATCGCCTCGTGCCAGCCGGTCACGCCGAGAGACCACAGGTAGTCCTGGGCGTTCAGGAGCCCCGCGTAGATCTCGTCGTCGGTCGACGGAGGGATGTGCCGGCCCACGAGCTCTGCCGCCGTCTCGTTCAGATACCCGATCGGATCGCCATCCGCGTCGAGGTGGATGTGCCCGTTGTGCGGTTGAGGAGTGTCACGGTCGATGCCCGCGATCTCGAGGGCCTTCGAGTTGACCCACAGCGTGTGATGACCGGCGTCGCTCAGTGCGACGGGCCGATCGGGCACGATCTCGTCGAGCTGGTGGCGGGTGGGCATCGGCAGCAGCTCGTGACTCCATCCGCCGCCGGTGAGCCACTCGGCGTCGCTGCTCTCCGCGCCGGCACGGATCAGCGCGAGCGTCTCGTCCACGCTCCGCGCGAGGGTCAGGTCGAGGCTGAGCCGCTCGACCCCGGCGAAGACGGCATGCGCGTGCGCATCGACGAAGCCGGGGTGGATGACAGCCCCGGCGGCATCGATGATCCGCGTCGCGTCGCCCTTCAGTTCGAGCACACGTTCGTCCGAGCCCACGCGCACGATGCGGTCACCCGAGACGGCGACGGCCGTGCTCTCGGTTCGCACGACGCCGTCGAAGACGCGTCCGTTCACGATCACGAGGTCTGCTTTCATGGGGGTGCCTTTCGGGGGAGCGGGAGGTCAGATCAGGCGGAAGACACGGATGACGACGTGCCCCGGTTCGGGGCGCGCGTAGCCGATGAACTGCGAATCGGTGAGCCACTGCAGCTCGGGATGCTCGGTGCGGAACTCGAACGCCGTGCGGTAGTAGAGCTCGCGCTCGCTGATCTGCTCGCCCGCGAGCATGCGGTCGAAGACGGCCGGGGCGGTGCGCCAGATACCGCGATTGACGACCTCGACGCCCGCAGTCCCCTCGGTGACACGCGCCTCGATGACGTAGCGCGCGTCGAGATGCACCGTGAGGCCGCGCCCCCGCCACCAGTCGCCTCCGCTGTTCAGCACCGTCCCGCTCAGGCGCGGACCGTCGAACGTCCCGCCCGAGACACGGGCGAAGTGCAGCCCTTCGCCGGGGGTCTGGCCTCCGAGCGGCAGAGGCTCGTCGACCTGGCAGCGCAGTTCGAAGCAGTACTCGAAGTCGGGGTCCATGGGTGGCTCTCTCACTCGGGGATGGCAGTGCTGCGGGTGATTGTCGGGAGTGACTGCGTGCGCCCGAGGCGGCGTCGGCGAGGCTGCCACCCCTCGCGCGGAATCGAGTCGAGCAGCATGCGGGTGTACTCGGCCTGAGGGCGGTCCAGGATGTCGGCGGCAGTGCCGCGCTCCTCGATCCGCCCGTGCCGCATGACGACGACGTGGTCGCACAGTCGGCGGATCACCCCGAGGTCGTGCGTGATCATGAGCAGCGCGACATCCGTGTCCCGTCGTATGCGGTCGAGCAGCGTCAGGATCTCGACCTGGGTGGTGATGTCGAGAGCCGAGACGGCTTCGTCGAGGACGAGGAGGACGGGATCCGCGGCGAGGGCTCGGGCGATCGCGACGCGCTGTCGCTGTCCGCCGGACAGGGCTCGGGGGCGTGCCGCGAGGAACTCCCGGCCGAGCCGAACCTGCGACATCAATTCGACGACTCGGGCCTGCACCGTCTCTTTGGCGTCGCGCGGGCGGTGCACCCGGATCGCCTCTTCGAGGCACTGCTGCACGGTCTGGCGCCGATCGAGCGACTGATACGGATCCTGGAAGACCATCTGCGCGATCTTCGCGCGACGCCGCCGATCCGACCCGCGGCGTGCGGGCGCGCTCCAGTCATGGCCGTCGACGATGACGGAGCCCTCGTCGGCCCTCTCGAGCCCCAGCAGGATTCGGGCCGTCGTGGACTTGCCCGATCCGGATTCGCCGACGATTCCGAGAGAGCCTCCGGAATCCAGGGTCAGCGACACTCCGTCGACGGCGACGAGAGTCTCTTTGCCGCGCGACGCTGCGCGCACGCGGTAGGTCTTGCGCAGATCGGCGATCTCGAGGATCGGCGCGGACTCGGTCTCGGCGGGAGCGATCGGAGGTGCGTCGTCGAGCGCAGCCGACATGAGGACACGTGTGTACTCCTGCTGCGCGCTCTGGCGCATGCTCGCCGCCTGCAGCGTCTCGACGATGCGTCCCTGCTGCATGACGGCGACCCGATCGCATACGGCGCCCGCGAGCGCGAGATCGTGCGTGATGAACAGCAGCGAAAGCTCGCGATGGGCGCGCAGATCGGCGATGACCGCCATGACCTCCTCCTGCGTCGTGACATCCAGCGCGGTCGTGATCTCGTCGGCGAGGAGGATCTCCGGATCCATCGCGAGGCTCGCGGCGATCATGACGCGCTGAAGAAGCCCACCCGAGAGTTCGGCGGGGTGCTGGCGCATGCGCCGCGCAGGGTCCGAGATGCCGACCTCGTCGAGCAGGTCCTTCGCGCGCCGGTCGGCGTCCGCGGGCCTGACGCCCGCGACGTGGACGAGCGCCTCGGTCAGGAAGTCGCCGATCGTGAGGAGCGGATTCAGGTGTGCGCGCGGAGTCTGGAACACCATTCCGAGTCGGCGCGCGCGGAGATCGCGCAGGTGACGTGCGCTCAGCGTGGCGAGGTCGATTCCGCCGACACGGATCGTGCCCGCCGTCGTGAATCCGTCGGGAAGCAGGCCGGCGACAGCGCGAACCGTGAGGGTCTTGCCCGACCCCGATTCTCCGACCAGCCCCACCGCCTCGCCGCGAGCGACCACGAGGCTCGCGCCGGACACCAAGCGGCTCCCGCCCGGCGCGACGATGTCCAGCCCGGCGATATCGAGGATGGGATCGCTCATCTGTCCTTCTCCTCAGCCCAGAGCGTGACACGGCCGCCGATGATCCCGACAGCGAGCACGGTGATCACCACGAGCGCGGCGGGGAAGACCGATTGCTCCGGGGCGCCCGCGAGGATGCCCGCCTGACCGTTGGCGATCATCGAACCCCAGTCCGGAGCGGGTGGCTGCTGGCCGAGCCCGAGGAACGAGATCGCCGCGAGATCGAGCATCGCGTAGCCGAAGCCGACCGCCATCTGGGCCGCGACGAGCGGCACCAGCGCGGGGACCAGATGCCGGAAGCAGATCGCGAGGCTCGGAAGGCCCTGTACGCGCAGCGCGGCGATGTACGGCTTGCCGAGCTCGCGCGAGGCGGCCGTCTGCGTCAGTCGCGCCACGACGGGGATGTAGGCGATCGACAGCGCGATCACGGGCGCTGTGAGCCCTTTGCCGAAGATCGCGACCGCGAGAACGGCGATCACGAGACCGGGGATCGCGAAGATCACGTCGACCAGGCGGGCGATGCCGCCGCGCACCCACCCGCCGAACCACGCCCCGACGATCGCGAGAGCGACGCCCATCACGGTGGAGAGGGCGACGACGGCGAGCGGGGTGAAGACGCTCGCCATGGCGCCCACGAGCACGCGCGACAGGATGTCGCGGCCGAGGTCGTCGGAGCCGAACGGGTGCGCGATACTCGGCGCGCCGTTGACCGGCCCGACGTACAGTTCGTTCGCGTCGTACGGCGCGATCCACGGCCCGAGCACGGCCGCGACGATGATGAGCCCGAGGACGACGACGGCGACGATCACGAGGCCGTCCCTCTTCGCCGCGGTCTTGGCGGCCTTCGGAACGACACCGCCTGCGAGCTGTGCGACGCTCATGCCCTCATCCCTCCCGAGACGCTCGACGGATCGATGAGGGCGCTGATGAGGTCGGCGACGGCGTTGAGCACGACGAAGATCGTCACGAGCAGCAGCGAGACGATCTGCACGACCGGCAGGTCGGCGCGGGCGGCGGCCTGCACGAGCAGCGAGCCGATGCCCCCCAGCCCGAAGGCGACTTCGGCGATCGCCGAGGCGGCGAACAGCCCCGCGATCGTCGTGCCGGTGATCGCGAGCAGCTGCGGGGACGCATTGCGGAAGACGTGGACGCCGAAGATGCGATGCTGCGGGATGCCGCGCACTCGCGCCGTGTCGACGTGCTCGGAGTGCAGCTGGGCGATGAGCGCGCTCCGGGTGACGCGGCTGATGTAGGCGATGAACAGCACCGCGAGTGAGATCGCGGGAAGGGTGAGATGCCACAGGCGATCCCAGAACCCCTCGCCGTCGCCGTACACCGGGAACCAGCCCAGGGTCTTGGCGAAGATCCAGATGAGCAGGATCGCGACGACGAATGTCGGCAGCGCCATCCCGAGCGAGGTGAGGATGGACACGGTGCGGTCGACGACCCGTCCGCGCGTGGCGGCGAGGATGCCGGAGCCGACCCCGAACACGAGGATGATCGCGACCGTGAGCAGAACGAGCTGCAGCGTGATGCCGAACCGCGGCGCGACGAGTCCCATGACATCCGTCTTGTAGACGAACGACTGCCCGAAGTCGCCCTGGACGGCACTCGACAGCCACAGCCAGTACCGCGTCCACACGGGTTCGTCGAGGTGGTACTCCGCGCGGATCTGCGCGATCAGCTCGGGCGTCGGCTTCGCCCCGCCCGCCAGCGACGAGATCGGGTCTCCCGTCAGCAGGACCGCCGAGAAGATGGCGATGCTGGCGAGCAGCAGGGTCACCAGCAGCCCTCCGAGTCTGCTCAGCAGCGTGCCTGTCATGGT
>JBEVLS010000166.1:0-14615 GCA_040509015.1 Microbacterium sp. | reverse complement strand
CCGAACTCTCGGACGAGCCGCTCGAGGCGATCTGGCAGCTCGCCGCCATCGCTCCGCTCGGCGAGTTCGACCAGCACACCCTGCTGCGCTCGACCACGGCCGGCGGGCTGCTGCGCGAGATCATCGACCTCACGCTCGGCATCGAGCCCCTGCTGACGGCGCCGCCGGTCGATCCGTCCTGACCGGGTGCCCGGGGGGTGTCAATCCGAAGCGACGAACCGCTCGGCCGACGCGACCTGTTCGGCGACGCGCCGCAACGCGAGGAGCAGAGGCTCCACGAGGACGGACCCGAGCACGACGTATCGCACCGCGGCCTCGGCCGATTCGGTCGGAACGCCCGCGATCTCGGCACGTGCGATGGCCCGGATCGAGTCGAGATAGACCGGCATGACCTCGGCGGGGACCGCGAAGCCCGCCTGCTCCAGCCCCTGAAGGGCCCGCGCCACGCCGGTGAGGACGGCGTCATCGCACATCCCCGGCCGCCAGCCGAGTCCCTCGACCAGCCGCTCCGCCTCGGCCGTGTCGATCTCGCCGTCGACGTTGGGCAGAACCGCCGCGTGGGCCATGCCGAGCAGCCGATGCGCCTCGGCGGGCGGATCATCCAATGCGGCGAGCACCCGCCCGCTCTCGGCGACGCTGACGCCCGAGCCGATCAGCGCGCGGATGATGCGCAGTCGCTGCAGATGGGTGTCGTCGTAGGTCGCCTGCGTCGCCGATGTCCGCACACCCTCGTGCAGCAGACCCTCACGCAGATAGAACTTGATCGTCGCGACGGGCACACCCGCGCGGGTCGACAATTCCGAGATCCTCATGACCACCCCTTGACTTCGATAGTAGTGCTATCCATTATGGATAGCGTCGCTATCGAGAAGAGGAGATGCCATGAGCCGTGTCGCTGCAGGACGCATGACCCACCAGTACGACGGCGAACTCGTCGTCTTCCACATCGGGATGCAGATCAATCGATGGTGGCGACCCGATCTGTGGATGCCGGTGTTCGGCGCCATGCCGAAGATGCTGCGCGAGCTGAGCGTCGATCCGGACTCCGGCCTGCTCGGGTACGAGCTGCTCCTCGGAGGCGGCGGACCTTACGTCGTGCAGTACTGGTCGTCGATCGACAAGCTCTACGCCTACGCGTCGAGCCCCTCGCAGGAGCATCGGCCCGCGTGGACGCGCTTCAACAAGCTGGCGCGCAAGGCCCCCGGCGCCGTCGGAATCTGGCACGAGACGTTCCTCGTCGAGCGCGCCGAGAGCATCTACGCCTCGACGAAGCCGATGGGACTGCCGAAGGCGACCGCCCTCGTACCCGTCGGCCGCCATCACGACCGTGCGCACGCCCGCTTCAGCGACGGGCGTACGTCCGCCGACCACTCTCGCTGATCATTCAGGCATCCGGCAGCGCGGCCTGAGCGATGGAATTCGAGTCCGCATCCCGGATCTCGAGTCGCACGGCGTCCTCGCGCAGCACGGCGGCGTTGAGTCGACAGTGGATCTCCACCGTCGAGCCGAGCATCTCGCCCGCCGAGAACTCGGACCCGTCGGCGCCGATGAACACGACCGAGTAGGTCTCTCCCACCGAGAGCCCGGTGACATCGAGCACGGCCTCCGTTCCCCACGTGTGCGCCACGAGGTCGGCCTCCACCCGGACGCCCTCCACCTCGTCGCGGACCTCGACCGGCTCGACGGCGCCGAGGGTGCCGGGGGGTCCCGTCGGGGTCGTGGACAGGACCGCGGGGGCGCCCGCGCCGATCGCCACGCCGACGACGAGACATGCCGCCGCGATCAGGGGCGTCACCCACCGACGGCGGGACCGCGACGTCGACGGCTCCGCAGACGAGGACGAGAGGGGCGCGTCGGCGCCGACGGGCACGCCGACGATGCGCGACCGCAGAGAATCCGTCACGACAGGGGTCAGCCAGTCCAGCTCCGAGCCGCGCACGCGATCGTGCACCGAGCGGAGCGAGTCCAGTTCGTCGTCGATCCACGGGTGCTCGGCGCGCAACCGGGTGAACTCCTCGCTCTCGCCCGGAGTGAGCTCGCCCGCGACAGCCGCCGCGATGAGTTCTTCGATGCGTTCATCGGGAGTGGACATCAGACTCCTCCGATCCTTCGATGTAACCGCGCATGGCTCGCAGCGCATGGTACGCGCGGGTGCGCCATGTGGCGACGGGGACGCCCGTCGCATCCGACAGCTCCTGGTACGTGCGTCCCTGCACGTGGACGGCGAGGATCACCTCGCGGTGCGGCGCGCTCAGGCGCGACAGCCCCTCGACGATCTGCAGCCGGTCGAGCGGGTCGGGCACGGATGCGCTGCGGGTCTCGAGTTCTTCGTCGCCACCGATGCGCGGCATCCGGGCCCGCGCGCGCAGGGCGTCGGCGATGACGTTCCGCGCGATGGCGAACAGCCACGTGCGCTCCGACGCCCGGTCGCCGTCGAAGCGGTCGCGCGAGCGCCAGGCTCGCAGGAACGTCTCCTGCACGCAGTCCTCGGCCAACGGTCGGTCGCGGAGAGCGTTCACGGCGAAACCGAGCAGAGCCGACCCGTGCGCGTCGAAGGCCTTCGCGGTGTCGAAAGCACTCCGACGGCCGTCGCGGCCGCCGCGATCATCGATCCGCTCCCCCATCCGGCGTCCCCCGAGTCCCCGAGCCGCATGCATCACGACATCCACGCTTCCTTCCACAGGCTAGGCGACATCGTTCACGCCACGGAGAGGGATACGCACCGCGCTGCGCGTGCGTTCATCCGGAGAAAGATCCGCCGACGGATGAACGCGAGGACCCCCGAGGCGGTACACCCCCGCAACGGATGCGTCCGGCGTCCGGTCCGAAAGGTTGCAGACATGTTCACGAAGACATCCACCCGCACGATCGCGATCGGCGTCGCCGGTGCCGCCGGCCTGCTCCTGATCGCACCCGCCGCGCACGCCGACACGCCGGTCGACGAGCCCTCGTCGTTCACGAGCGCCTACACGGTGATGGCGACGCCCGATCAGGTGATCAACAACGACGGCGTGGTCACGCCCGGGCAGGCGGGGGCGGCGGGAACCTTCACCTTCCGCATCAACTCCGACCTCGAGATCATCTGCTACGACATCGAGCTCACCGGCGTCACCGGCGACTACCAGAGCCCGGCGAAGACCGCGACGCACATCCACGAAGCGGCACTCGGGCAGCCCGGACCGCCGCGCATCGCGTTCCCCAACCCCACGCCCGTCGGCGACGGTCCGCGCACGAGCTCCGGCTGCCTGCAGGGACCCTTCACCACGGGCGTCCTCGTCGACGGCGTCGACACCGGCACGGGATTCACCCTCGACGAGATCGAGGCGAACGCGGCCGGCTTCACGGGCGATTCGCACACCGTCACGTCGCCGGCGGGTGTCGTGCGCGGCCAGCTGACCCAGGTGCCCGTCGGCGGGATCGCCACCGGCGCCGGCGGGACCGCCGGCCCTGACGCCGCCGTCATCACGACCGCCGCCGTCGGCGCCGCGGGCCTCCTCGGCATCGCCGGGTTCGTCGCCTACCGCCGCCGCACCGCTGCGACGCGATGACACCTCCCCCAGGCACCGCGCGGCGTCGATTCCTCCGGTCGGCGCCGCGCGGCGTGGGAGCGGCACTGGCCGGAGCACTCCTCCTCACCGGCTGCGCGGTGGCGGCACCCGATCCCGCCCCGATCGCGGCGACGCCCGTCGCCCCCGCACCTGCGCCCACGCCGACCCCCGAGCCGACGATCGAGCCGCTCGAGCGGGGCCGGCCGCCGGTCAGCGTGTCGATCCCCGCGATCGGTCTCACCCAGCCGCTCATCGATCTCGGGGTCACTCCGGACGGCACGATGCAGGTGCCCGAGGACTTCTCCGCCGTCGGCTGGTTCACGCCGGGCGGCAGACCGGGAGGACACGGGCCCCTGGTCATCGCCGGCCACGTCGACTCACCGAGCGGCCCCGCCGTGTTCGTCCGGTTGCGCGACCTCGTGCCCGGAGACACCGTGGAGGTCACCGACGACGCGGGCACTGTCCACGCCTATTCGGTGGTCGAGATCGCGGACTATCCCAAGACCGCGTTCCCCACCGCCCGCGTCTTCGGCGCCGTGCGGGAGGATCAGCTGCGCCTCATCACCTGCGGCGGCGTGTTCGACCGGTCTGTGGGATCGTACGAAGACAACCGGGTCGTCTACGCGGTGCGCGCGGACGCGTGACCCGTCACGCGGTCGGCTTCGCGGGCGCTGGATCGGACACGGCGACCTCCGCTTCGTCGACCCGTCGACCCCGACCCAGCGAGAACGTCGCCGCCAGGCCCACCACCAGGAATCCCGCGGCGGTGAAGGCGGCGGCGCGCGTGCCGTCCGAGAACGCGGTCTCCGCGGCATCCAGGTAGGGAGCCGTCTCGGGGTTCCGGCCGAGACCCGCGATCGCGCCGCCCGCCGAATCGACCACGGAATCGACGATCTGCTCGCGCTGCGACGTCGGAACCCCCGCGTCGTCGAGGGATGCCGCCAGCGCCGAGCCGGTCGTTGCGAACAGCACCGTCCCGAGGATCGCGACGCCCAGCGCCGAACCGACCTGGCGCGACGTGGACTGCGTGCCCGATCCCTGACCCGACAGCTCGACGGGAACGTCCTGCAGGATGACCCCGGTCAGCTGGGCCGTCGCGAGCCCGACGCCGAATCCGTAGACGAAGAGCGCGGGGATCAGCCATCCCCACGCGGCATCCGGAGCGATCACGAACGCCGCACAGCCGACGCCGATGATCTCCGCGACGATGCCGATGCGCACGACGGTCACCGCGCGGACGCGGCCGCTGAACGCGCCGGCGAACCCGCTGGCCACGAACGAGCCGATCGCCAGGGCCAGAAGCAGGAAGCCGGTCTGGAGCGCGTCGAAGCCGAGCACGAACTGGAGCCAGAGCGGCAGCGCGAGGATCAGACCGAACTCTCCGAGCGAGACCACGAGCGCCGCGACGTTGCCGTTGCGGAAGGACGGGATGCCGAAGAGCGAGAACTCGATGAGCGAGCTCTTGCCGCGCCGACGGCGCGCCAGACCCCACCACACGAAGGCCACCAGGGCGAGCACGGTGATCGCGAAGGCGACGGGGACGGGCGAGAGCGAGAACGGCCAATCGAGGCCGCCGATGGAGAAGTCCTCGTCGAGCGTCCACCAGCCGTAGGTGCGGCCCTCGATCAGCCCGAACACCAGCGAGCCGAAGAGGACGACGGACAGCGCCGCCCCCACGAGGTCGATTCGCGCCTGCGAGCGCTCACGCGACTCGCTCACGGTGAGGAGCACGCCGATGACGATGATGATGCCGAGGGGCACGTTGATGCCGAACGCCCACCGCCACGAGAACTCGGTGGTCAGCCACCCGCCCAGGAGCGGACCCACCGCGGCCATGCCGCCGATCGTCGAGCCCCAGACCGCGAAGGCGATCCCACGCTCGCGTCCGCGGAACGTCGCGTTGATGAGCGAGAGCGTGGTCGGGAGGATCATCGCCCCGCCGACCCCCTGGATCAGGCGCGCGAGGATGAGCAGGTCGCCACTCGGTGCGAGACCGGCGAACACGGACGATGCGGCGAACAGCACGACGCCGACGACCATCAGTCGTCGCCTGCCGAACCGGTCGGCGAGGCTGCCGAACAGCAGGAGGAGCGAGGCGAACACGAGCGTGTACGCCTCTTGGACCCACTGCACCTGGGTCGACGAGATGCCGAGTTCGTCGACGATCGAGGGGACGGCGACGTTGACGATCGTCGAGTCGACGATGATCAGCGCGACGGCGATGCTGATGAAGACGAGTCCGACCCAGCGGCGGCGTGACGAAGCCTGCATTATTTACCTAGCTTTTCTAGCGATCTCCACAGAGACGGTACTCCTCCGGGACCTGTGACGCACCTGCGAGTCTGCGCCTGCAGACCCCTCGACCGCGTCGGAGGTTCGCGCAAGACTGGACGACATGCCGACGCCGTGGGTGCTGCACGTCGATCTCGACCAGTTCATCGCCGCGGTCGAGGTTCTGCGGCGCCCGGAGCTGGCCGGCAAGCCCGTCATCGTCGGAGGGCGCGGCGACCCGACCGAGCGGGCGGTCGTCTCGACGGCGTCGTACGAGGCCCGCGAGTTCGGCGTGGGTTCCGGGATGCCGCTGCGCATCGCCGCCCGCAAGGCGCCCGACGCGATCATCCTGCCCGTCGACGCACCCGCCTACACCGCAGTCTCGGACGAGGTCATGGCGACGCTCCGCGCCCAGCCCGGAGCCGTCGTGCAGGTCCTCGGGTGGGACGAGGCGTTCGTGGGCGTCGAGACCGACGATCCCGAGGGCTATGCCCACGGCATCCAGTCAGCCGTCCTCGAGCGCACGCGCCTGCACTGCAGCGTCGGGATCGGCGACACGCTCGTACGCGCCAAGAACGCCACCGACTTCGGCAAGCCGCGCGGCACGTTCCGGCTGACGGCGGACAACTGGCTCGAGGTCATGGGCGCCAAGCCCACGATCGCGCTGTGGGGCGTGGGGTCGAAGATCTCGAAGAGGCTGGCCGCGCTGGGCATCACGACCGTCGACGACCTCGCCCGCGCCGACCTCGACGCGCTCGCCACCGAATTCGGTCCCAAGATGGGTCCCTGGTACCGGCAGCTGGGGCGCGGCGACGGCTCGTCCGTCGTCGACGACACCCCCTGGGTCGCGCGCGGACACGGCCGCGAGACGACGTTCCAGACCGACATCGTCGACTCCGCCGAGATCGAGCAGGCGGCGCGCGATCTGCTGGTCCAGGTGCTCGACGACGTCGCCGCCGAAGGGCGGCCGGTCGTCGGCGTGGGGCTCAAGGTGCGATACGCCCCCTTCCTCACCAAGACGTTCACCCGCAAGGTGGCCACCACGTTCGATCGCGAGACGGTCGCCGACGAGGTGATGGTGCTCGTGCGCAAGATCGAGCCGGATCGCCCCCTGCGGCTCCTCGGTGTCCGCGCAGAGATGCAGATGCCCGACGACGCCCGCGAGGGCCACACACCCACGAGAGGCGGATGGTGACGCGATGGACGAGATGACACCGCAGACCGCGTCGGGCAAGGTCCTGTGGCACTTCACGATGTCACTGGACGGATTCGTCGCCGGTCGCGGCCACTCGATGGGGTGGATGCAGGGCGTCGAGGATCGCGAAGGGCTCGAGGCCGAGTACACCTCGACGACGGGCGCCGTACTCGGAGGCCGTGACGGCTGGGACGCGTTCCCCGACGCGAGCATGACCTACGGGGGCAACTGGAGCGGCTCGACGTTCGTGCTCACGCATCATCCGGAGGACGCCGGCGATCCGCCCGGTGTCACCTTCCTCGACTGCGACATCGCCGAGGCCGTGCGCATCGCGCTCGAAGCGGCGGGCGGCAAGAACGTCGAGATCCTCTCGGCCTCGCTCGGCCGTCAGCTGCTCGAGCGCGGCCTCATCGACGAGATCGACCTCCACATCGCGCCCGTGCTGCTCGGCGACGGCATCCGGCTCTACGACAACCCCGGCGGGGAGCCGATCGCGCTCACCCTCGCGAACAGCGACAGCGGTCGCCGGTCGGTCGACGTGCGCTACCGGCCGATCCGCGACGATCAGGCGACCGAGACGGGCTGACGCAGGATCGTGCGCAGCCGCGACGGGTCGGTCCTGCGCACGTCGTTGAGGTAGATCTCGTGATGGCGACCGGTCATCGTCAGCCCGGAGTCCGGGATGAATCCGCGGTGCAGTTCGTCGAGCACCGGACCCTCGTCGTCGTACGCGCCCACGTGGAGGGTCTGCACGCATCGTCCTTCGCGGAGCTCTTCGAGGCGCAGGCGGTCCAGGGCCGGGGCGCCCACCGCCGCGGCGCGCGCTCGTTCCACCTGCTCGACCGTCACCCACTCCGGCACCAGATTGAGCACCGTCCAGCTCCACTGCGACTTGTCGCGCGCCGTCGTGAAGACCGCCATGTCATCCGACCACCAGAGCGCTTCGAGCGGCATGACCACGTAGTCCCGGTCGAGTTCGCGCTTGCTGAGGAACTTGAGCTTGTAGGCGACGGGGAACAGGGTGGCGACGGCATCCCGGTACGAATCCGAGCTGTTCGGGTCGCCGCGGCCGTCGATCGCCAGATACCGCAGCGGCGGCACCTCGATGATGTCGAAGACGCCGCGCTTCGCGGAGTAGGCCGACAGCTCGCGCTTGAGGTCGACCTTCGTCATCGTCCGACCTCGGTCACAGGGCTACCAGCTCCAGCTCGACGACGGCTCCCTCATCGACCACGGCGGTCATCATCGTGTGGCGGGGCTGGCGCCGACGATCGGTGGGTGATCCCGGGTTGAGAAGACGCATGCCGCGGGGCGTCGTGGTGTCCCACGGGATGTGACTGTGTCCGAACACGAGCACATCGGTGTCGGGGTACGTCTCATCCATGCGCACCTCGCGGCGCGTGGCCTGACCCGTCTCGTGCACCACGGCGAACCGCACCCCGTCGATCGTGCGCCGGGCGACCTCGGGCAGTCGCTCGCGCAGGTCGGGACCGTCGTTGTTGCCGAACACGCCGAGCACCTCGGCGTGCTGCTCGAGCTCGTCCAGAACCGACGCCGCCACCCAATCCCCCGCGTGGACGACGAGATCGGCCGCGTCTGCCGCGCGCAGCACCGCGTCGGGCAGCCGTCGGGCGCGTCCGGGGACGTGGGTGTCGGAGATCAGCAGCAGCCGGGTTCCCATGCGTCGATTCTCGTCAGGCCCGTGCGTGAGCACCACCTCTCGTGGTCACGCTCGCAGCGGGGACCCGACGACGTCGAAGCGGAACCCGCCGAATTCACCCGACAGGAGCGGGCGTGCACTCGCGATGGACTGCTGCACCTCGGGCAGCCCGAGGGACGCGCGATGCGCGTCGGCGCTCGTCCACAGCTCGACCACGAAGACGGTGTCGGGACTGTCGGGATCGATGCCCACTTCGTACAGGAGGCAGCCGATCCCGCCCAGCACATCGCTGCGCCGCGTGAGATGGGCGACGAGTTCGTCGCGCTTGCCCGGGACGGCACCGAGGGTGCCGACGTTCGCGAAGGTCATGCCGTGAGCCTAGGAGAGAGCGCCGACAGAGCCCCGTCGCAACGCCCCTGCTGGACTCGCGCGGCCTCCGGGTGCTCCGTCACCAGCCCATGGATCCCGGCACGCCCTTGATCGGGCCGACGATGTCGGGCGTGACCCAGCCGCCGTAGAAGGTGCCCGGCTGGGGCATGACGACGACCCCGTCGACCGTGCACTCGTCCATCGGCGCCGGATAGACGGCGATCCTGTCGGCGAGGATCCCGTACCCGGGCGACGGGTGAGGATAGTTCCAGCCGGCGCGCTCGCGGGTCAGACCGCCACCGTGCACGTCGAGATAGCGCGCTGCGCCCTTGAACTCGCAGAACGACGATCCGACGCCGTCGGACAGCGCTCCCTCGGCGAACGCGGCGATCGGCAGGTAGTACACCGGCGGGTGGCTCGTCTCGAGCACGCGGACGACGTCGTCGGTGTCGACGATGAGCCGGCCGCCGAGCGTGATCCTCACGCGCCGGTCGACGCGCTCGACGCGCGGCGGGCGGGGGTAGTCCCACACGGACTCCTGTCCGGGACCGACCGGCTCGGGCTTCGGATGCCTCATGCGCGTGTCTCCTGTCGTCGTGGCCAGGGTATGTCAAGGCCCTCCGCGGCCGCACACGGGCGATCTAGCGTGGTGGCGACGGAAGGAACCTGATGCTCCACGCACTCGCCCTCAACTGCACCCTCAAGCCCTCCCCTGCCGAATCCAGCGGCGACCTGCTCACGTCGCAGGTGCTCGAGGCGCTGGCCTCGCACGGGGTCGAGAGCGAGACGGTGCGCGTCGTGGACTTCGACGTCAAGCCGGGTGTCGAGACCGACATGGGCGACGGCGACGAGTGGCCGAGCATCCGCGCGAAGATCCTGGCGGCGGACATCCTGGTGTTCGCGACCCCGACCTGGATGGGCAACATGTCCAGCGTCGCCCAGCGCGTGCTCGAGCGGCTCGACGCCGAGCTGTCCGAGACGGATGCCGATGGCCGCCCGATCCTGTCGGGCAAGGTCGCGGTGACGGTCGTCGTCGGAAACGAGGACGGTGCCCACTCCATCACGGCCGCGCTCTACCAGGGCCTGGGTGACGTGGGTTTCAGCATCCCGTCCCAGGGCGGGGTGTACTGGAACGGCGAGGCGATGCACACGACGGACTACAAGGACCTGCCCGAGACGCCCGAGAAAGTCGCGTCGACGACGAAGACCCTCGCGGCGAACGCCGCGCACCTCGCGACGCTGCTCACGGAGAGGCCGTATCCGGCGCCGTGATCAGCGCCCGTAGACCTCGAGCCAGCGCAGCCAGACCTCGCTGACGGTCGGATACGACGGCACGGCGTGCCAGAGCCGCTCGATCGGCACCTCGCCCACGATCGCGATCGTCGCGGAGTGCAAGAGCTCTGCGACCTCGGGGCCCACGAACGTCGCGCCGACGAGGACGCCGCGCTCCTCGTCCACGATCGCGCGGGCGAAGCCTTCGTAGTGATCGGCGTACGTGCTCGCGCCGGCGACCCACGACAGGTCGTAGTCGAGCACGCGCACCTCGATCCCCGCCCGGCGCGCGGACGCCTCGGTGTGGCCGACCGACGCCACTTCGGGGTCGGTGAACGTCACCTGCGGCACGGCGGCATGGTCGGCCGTGGCGACATGCCGACCCCAGGGCGCATCGTCCACCTCGCCGTCCCGGGCCCGGACCGCGATGACGTCGCCGGCCGCGCGCGCCTGGTACTTGCCCTGGTGGGTGAGGAGCGCGCGGTGGTTGACGTCGCCGGCCGCGTAGAGCCAATCGACGCCCTTCACGCGCATCGTGTCGTCGACATCGAGCCAGGAACCCGGCTCGAGGCCGACCGTCTCGAGGCCGAGTCGCTGCGTACGCGGCGTGCGCCCGATCGCGACGAGCAGTTCGGCCGCGCGGACCTCGTCGCCGTCCGACAGGGTGAGCACGACGTCGCCGTCGCGGGCCACCCGCTCGACCTCGACACCCGTGCGCACGTCGACGCCGGCATCCTTCAACGCCTTCGCGACCGCCTCTCCGGCGAACGGCTCCATCGTGCCGAGCAGACCCGAGCGCGCGATCAGCGTCACTGCACTGCCGAGGGCGGCGTACGCCGTCGCCATCTCACTGCCCACGACACCGCCGCCGAGGATCACCAGGGACGCCGGCACCTCTTGCGCGCTCGTCGCCTCGCGACTCGTCCAGGGCGCGGCGTCGGCCAGCCCCGGGATGTCGGGGAGCAGCGCCGCGGAACCGGTGCAGACGGCCACGGCGTGCCTGGCGACGAGCGTCGTCTGCTCGCCGTCGGCGCCCTGCACCGTGACTTCGCGTTCGCCCGAGAGCGCGCCGTGACCGCGGACGAGGTCGATCCCTGCCTTGTTCAGCCAGTCGACCTGCGACGAGTCGTTCCACTCGTGCACGATGTCGTCCCGCCGCTTCAGCGTCGCGGCGACGTCGATCGAGCCCGTGACGGCTTCGGCCGCGCCGGCGACATCCTTCGCAGCTCGAAGCGCCGAGGCGCCGCGCAGCAGCACCTTGGACGGCATGCACGCCCAGTAGGAGCACTCGCCGCCGACGAGCTCACTCTCGACGATCACCGCCGTCAGCCCGCCCTGGACGGCGCGGTCCGCGAGGTTCTCGCCGACCGGCCCTGCTCCGATGACGATCAGGTCGTACTCGCGCGTGCTCATGCGCCCCAACGTAGTGCGGCGCGCGGACATCACGACAGGGTTGACAATCCGGACGGACGCCCGCCGCGAATGCCGAGGGATGCCAGACATTACGCTCCGCGTCAAGGGGTGGCCTTCACCGCCCACCTTGTCGGCACCCTGTGGTTGGCTGGGAAACCCGCCGGGAAGGACTGTCATGGCGATCGAGTTCCGCTCCGTCACGAAGCGATTCGGGGACGGCACCACTGCCGTCGACGACTTCAGCCTCGTCATCCCGGCGCACAAGACCACCGTCTTCGTCGGCTCCTCCGGCTGCGGCAAGACCACGCTCCTGCGCATGATCAACCGGCTCATCGAGCCGACGGCCGGCGACATCGTGATCGACGACGAGAAGATCGCCGACCGCGACCCCGTGCAGCTTCGCCGCGGCATCGGGTACGTCATGCAGAACGCGGGCCTCCTCCCCCACTTCACCGTCGCCGACAACATCGCCACCGTGCCGGTCCTCAAAGGCACTCCTCGCAAGGTCGCGCGCGCGCGGGCGCTCGAGCTGATGGATGTCGTCGGCCTCGACCGGGCGTTCGCCGACCGCTACCCGAGCCAGCTCTCGGGCGGCCAGCAGCAGCGCGTCGGCGTCGCCCGCGGACTCGCGGTCGACCCCAACATCCTCCTCATGGACGAGCCCTTCGGTGCGGTCGACCCGATCGTGCGCAAGGAGCTCCAGGAGGAGACCCTCCGTCTGCAGCGCGATCTCGACAAGACCATCGTCTTCGTCACGCACGACATCGACGAGGCGTTCCTGCTCGGCGATCAGGTCGTGATCCTCGAGAAGGGCGCCCGCATCGCCCAGCTCGGAACCCCCGACGAGATCATCGAGAACCCCGCGAGCGATTTCGTGGCGAGCTTCATCGGCGTCGACCGCGGCGCGCGTTCGCTGCGCGCCAAGCACACGGCCAACGGCACGGTGCTCGTCGACGACAGCGGACGCACGCAAGGGGTCCTCGTGGAGGACTCCGCGTGAACTGGGTCCTCGACAACCTCGATCTGATCGGCGAGCTCACGCTCGTCCATCTGCGACAGAGCCTGATCGCGATCGTCATCGGCTTCGTCATCTCGGTGCCGATCGGATGGGCCGCGTTCCGGTACACACCGCTGCGCGGGGCGGCGCTCACGACCGTCGGTCTGCTGTACACGATCCCCTCCCTCGGACTCTTCGCCCTGCTGGCGACCCTCGGCATCCCCTATCTGTCCGAGACGAACCTGATCGTGGCGCTGACGATCTACGCCGTCGCGATCATGACGCGCTCGGTCACCGACGGTCTCGCCTCGGTGAACCCCGACACCCGCGCCGCCGCCGTCGCGGTCGGCTTCGGCCCCTGGCGACGGTTCTGGACTGTCGACTTCCCGCTCGCCGGTCCCGTGCTCCTGGCGGGGCTGCGCGTCACCGCGGTCTCGACGATCTCGCTCGCGACCGTCGGCATCCTGATCGGCGTCCAGAACCTGGGCTACCTGTTCACGAACGGATCCGCGAGGCAGATCATCGCCGAGGTCCTCGCCGGCGTGATCGCGGTCGTCATCATCGCCGTCCTCATCGACCTGCTGCTGGTCCTCCTCGGCCGGGTGCTGATGCCGTGGACCCGCAAGACGCGCACTCCCGTGCAGCGCGTGCCGCTGCATGTGCCGGAGGCCGTCGCATGAACGTCTTCGCCGAGGCCTTCGCGTGGATCTTCTCGCCGGATCGACTGGTGGGCACGCTGCCGCTGCCCACCGCGATCCTGCAGCATCTGGCCTTCACCGCCGGCTCCGTCCTCATCGCCGCGCTCGTCGCGATCCCCGTCGGCTGGGCGATCGGGCACACCGGACGCGGGCGCGAGGTCGCGGTGTTCCTCTCCGGCGCCGCCCGTGCGCTTCCGTCGCTCGGCCTCGTGATCCTGCTCGTGATGCTCGTCGGGGTGAACCTCAAGACCGAGGCGGCCGTGCTGTCCTTCGTCCTGCTCGCGATCCCGTCGATCCTCGCCGGCGCCTACGCCGGCATCGAGGCGATCGACCGCACCGTCATCGACGCCGGTCGGGCGATGGGCATGACCCCGTGGCAGATCCTGTGGAAGATCGAAGTGCCGCTCGGGCTTCCGCTGCTCATCGGAGGTCTGCGCTCGGCGACGCTGCAGGTCGTCGCGACGGTCACGATCGCCGCCTACGTCGGGCTCGGCGGCCTCGGGTTCTTCATCATCCAGGGCATCCAGCTGCGGAACTTCGCCGCGATCCTCGGCGCCTCGCTCATCGTCGTCGTGCTCGCCCTCGTGCTCGACGGCCTCTTCGCGCTCCTGCAGCGCCTCGTCGTCCCCCGCGGTGTCGCTGTACGCCGCGGTCCCACCCGTCGCTTCACGCTGCCGCGTGCAAGCGCCGTCGCGGATGCGTCCGCCTGAACCCCCACCACACCGGAGGATCCCATGTTCACAGCACGAACCCGACTGGCGGTGGCGCTCGGCGCCGTCGCCGTCTCAGCCCTCGCTCTCGCCGGCTGCGCCTCGAGCGACCCGCTCACCGGCGACGACGGCAGCGCCGCGCCCGAAGGCGACTCCTCGACGATCGTCATCGGCTCGCAGGCCTATCCCTCGAACGAGCTGATCGCCGAGATCTACGCCCAGGCCCTCGAGGCCGACGGCTTCACCGTCGAGCGCAACTTCAACATCGGCCAGCGCGACGCCTACATCCCGTCGCTCGAGGACGGCTCGGTCGATCTGTTCCCCGAGTACTCCGGCAACCTGCTGCAGTTCTTCGACCCCGAGGCGACCGCCACGACCCCCGAAGACGTCTACGCGGCGCTGCAGGAGGCTCTGCCCGAGAACCTGACGGTGCTCGAGCAGTCGTCGGCGACCGACCAGGACTCGTACAACGTCACCGCGGC
>JBEVLS010000165.1:0-4791 GCA_040509015.1 Microbacterium sp. | reverse complement strand
CGTCGCAGCAGCCGGCGACGGCGGACTCTCCGGCGCGCCGCTCCAGGCCAGGTCACTCGAGGTGCTGCGGCGCGTACGCGCCGTCGTACCCGCCGGCTTCTGCGTGATCTCCGTCGGCGGCGTCGAGACGGCCGCCGACGTCCGGGAGCGACTGGATGCCGGCGCCACGCTCGTGCAGGGTTACACCGCGTTCCTCTACCGCGGCCCGCTGTGGGCGCGGCAGATCAACCGGGGACTGCTCGCGGCATCCCGCTGACGAAGAAGACGCCCCGCGCGAGCGCGAGGCGTGTTCTCGGATGCCGTGTCAGGCGGGGCGCTGTCCGCGCTTGACCTGGGGCTTGGGCAGGCGCAGGAACCGCATCTGGATCGTGCGCATCGCCGCGTACCACCCGAGGCCCTTCTCGGTCTTGTCGCCCCACTTCTCGCGGGCCAGCTTCTTGACGCGGATCGACGTGATGACCATGTCGCCGATGACGAAGAGGATGAACGCCCACAGAGCGACGAACGAGTAGAACTGGATGCCGTAGACGGGCACGAACGTCGCGATGATGACGACGACCATCGCCGGCATCACGAACTCGCCCAGGTGCCACCCGGAGTCGATGAAGTCGCGCACCCACCGTCGCTGCGGTCCCTTGTCGCGAGCGGTGAGGAAGCGGTCGTCGCCGGCGGCCATGCCGACGCGCGCCTTCTCGCGCTGGGTCGCCATCTCGGCGCGGGCGCGGGCCTTCGCCTCTTTCGTGTCGGGCACGAGCGGGCGCTTGCGAGCGGCCTCCTGCTCGGCGCGCGACGGCGTCGCGCGGCCCTTCCCGAGCGGCTCTCCGTTGAGCACGGTGCCGTCGGTGGGCGCGTCGTTCGACGCGGGTGCTGCGGGTGTCTTGGCCACGGTCATCCTCGGTGGTGCGATAGCGGGTGCCCTTAAGATTACCCGCATGACTTCAGACCTCTCCCGTGAGCAGTCCGTGAAAGAGGCCGCGGCCGCGGCGGTGCCCGCCGCGCTGGCCGATCTCGGTGGCCTCGTGCGCATCCCGTCCGTCGCCTTCCCGGGATTCGACCCCGCAGAGGTGCGACGCAGCGCCGAGGCCGTGGCAGCCCTCGCCGAAGGGCTGGGGCTGTTCGAGAGCGTCCAGATCCGCGACGCCGCGATCCCCGGCACCGATGAGCGCGGCATGCCCGCCGTCCTCGCCACGCGTGCCGCGCGCAACGGACGCCCGACGATCCTGCTCTACGCGCACCACGACGTGCAGCCGGTGGGGGACGAGTCGCTGTGGGAGTCTGCGCCGTTCGAGCCCACGGTGCGGGACGGTCGGCTGTACGGTCGCGGCGCGGCGGACGACAAGGCCGGCGTCATGGCCCATATCGGTGCCCTGCGCGCCGTGAAGGACGCCCTCGGCGACGACTTCGACCTCGGCGTGGCCCTGTTCATCGAGGGCGAGGAGGAAGCGGGCTCGCGCTCGTTCGCACAGTTCCTCTCCGACAACGCCGACGCCCTGCGCGCCGACGTCATCGTGGTCGCCGATTCGGGCAACTGGGACGCCGTGACCCCCGCGCTGACCGTGTCGCTGCGGGGCAACGCGCGCTTCACGCTGAGCGTCCGCACGCTCGAGCATGCATCGCACTCGGGCATGTTCGGGGGAGCGGTCCCGGACGCCATGATGGCGACCGTCACCCTGCTCGCGACCCTGTGGGACGCCGACGGCGGAGTCGCCGTCGAAGGTCTCCTCGAGCGGGATGCCGCCACCCCCGACTACTCCGAGGAGACGCTCCGCGACGAGGCGGGCCTCCCCGACGGCGTGAGCCCCGTCGGCGACGGCACGATCCTCAGCAGGATCTGGAACAAGCCCTCGATCACGATCACCGGGATCGACGCGCCCAGCGTCGTGAACGCCTCCAACACCCTCAGCCCCGAGGTCTCCGTCGTCATCAGCGCGCGCGTCGCGCCGGGGCAGACGGCGTCCGAGGCCTTCGGCGCGATCGAAGCGCACCTGCGGGCGCACGCCCCGTTCGGTGCGGAGCTGACGTTCCGCGACGTCGACTTCGGCGACGGCTTCCTCGTCGACACCAGCGGCTGGGCCGTCGAATCCGCCCGCGAGGCGCTCCACGAGGGCTACGGCGTCGAGCCCGTCGACCTGGGCGTCGGCGGATCCATCCCGTTCATCGCCGACCTCGTCCGGGAGTTCCCCGCGGCGCAGATCCTCGTCACCGGCGTCGAGGACCCGCATGCCCGCGCGCACAGCCCCAACGAGTCGCTGCACCTCGACACGTTCCGCCATGCGCTGATCTCCGAGGCGCTCCTGCTCGAGAAGCTCGATTCGCGCACCGTCTGACCGGATGCCGCGAAAACGCCCCGCTCGGAGCCTCTTCCGGGCGGGGCGTCGTAGAATCGTGGCATCCCGCCGCACATCGACCGGAGGCATTCCATGACCGACACCGCACTGTCGACCGAAACCGCTGTCGCACACGGCGTCCAGCTGACCGACGCAGCCGCCCTCAAGGTGCGGACCCTGCTCGAGCAGGAGGGCCGTGACGACCTCCGTCTGCGCGTCGCCGTCCAGCCCGGCGGATGCAGCGGCCTGATCTACCAGCTCTACTTCGACGAGCGCTACCTCGACGGCGACCAGGCGGTCGACTTCGACGGTGTCGAGGTCATCGTGGACGACATGAGCGTCCCCTACCTCGACGGCGCGACCATCGACTTCAAGGACACGATCTCGGAGCAGGGCTTCACGATCGACAACCCCAACGCCGCAGGCAGCTGCGCGTGCGGAGACAGCTTCCACTGAGGCGCGTTCCTCTACGGATTTCAGACCCGGCCGGGCCGCTCATTCGAGCGCTCCGGCCGGGTCTTTTCCGTCTCCGAGCCCACGAGACAAGCTGAGCGGATGGCCTGAATAGGCTGGATGCTTGCTCTAGACTTACGAGAGTCACATTCGCGACCCGGAAAGGTGCACCGTGCCCTCGAAACGCCGCATCCGCTGGGCTGTTCTTCCCGTCGGGATCGCAACGGCCGCACTTCTGGCGGGGTGCACTCCGACAGAGCTCAACGGGTTCCTCCCCGGGTTCGTCGAGGACGGCACGCCCGCCACGAACCACACCGAGATGGTGTCGGGTCTGTGGGTCAACTCCTGGATCGTGCTACTCGCCGTCGGCGTCATCACGTGGGGCCTCATGGGCTGGGCCGCGATCGCCTACCGCCGTCGCAAGGGCCAGTCGGGCCTTCCGGTGCAGCTGCGCTACAACATGCCGATCGAGATCTTCTACACGATCGTGCCCCTCATCCTCGTGATCGGCTTCTTCGCCTTCACGGCCCGTGACCAGGCCATCCTCGAGACCCAGACCGAAGACCCCGACGTGTCCATCACGGCCATCGGCAAGCAGTGGGCATGGGACTTCCAGTACGACGGCGAGACCGAAGACGACACCGCATGGTCGATGGGCGTCCAGGCGCAGACCGACGACGCCGGCAACATCACCAACGAGCTGCCGACGCTGTATCTGCCGGTGAACCAGACGGTCAAGATCAAGCTCCAGTCGCGCGACGTGATCCACTCGTTCTGGATCATCGACTTCCTGTACAAGAAGGACATGTACATCGGCAAGGACAACTACTGGTCCTTCACGCCGACCCGCGAGGGCGAGTACGCCGGCAAGTGCGCCGAACTCTGCGGCGAGTACCACTCGATGATGCTCTTCAACGTCAAGGTGGTCAGCGAGGACGAGTACGAGGACTATCTGGACTCCCTGCGCGCCGCGGGCCAGACGGGCGACATCAACGACGAGTACGACCGACTGCAGAACTTCCCGGGTACCGGTGGTTCCGGCGAGTCCGCTGAGGAAGAAGAAGACTGATCATGGCGACGACACTTCCCCTCGAAGAGAAGACCCCGGGGCGTCCCACGACGCTCCCGCCCCGCCAGGCGGCCCTGCTCAGCGCCACGCGCGTCGAGCAGAAGGGCAACATCATCGTCAAGTGGATCACCTCCACCGACCACAAGACGATCGGCTACATGTACCTGATCGCCTCGGTGATCTTCTTCATGCTCGGCGGCGTCATGGCGCTGATCATCCGCGCCGAGCTGTTCGAGCCGGGCATGCAGATCATCCCGACGAAAGAGCAGTACAACCAGCTCTTCACGATGCACGGCACGATCATGCTCCTCATGTTCGCGACCCCGCTGTTCGCCGGATTCGCCAACGCGATCCTGCCGCTGCAGATCGGTGCTCCCGACGTCGCGTTCCCGCGTCTGAACGCCTTCGCGTTCTGGCTCTTCCTGTTCGGCTCCACGATCGCCGTCGCCGGCTTCCTCACCCCGCAGGGTGCCGCCGCCTTCGGATGGTTCGCGTATCAGCCCCTCGCGAGTGCGACGTTCTCGCCCGGTGTCGGCGGCAACCTCTGGATGCTCGGCCTGGGCATGAGCGGTTTCGGCACGATCCTCGGCGCGGTGAACTTCATCACGACGATCATCACGATGCGCGCCCCGGGCATGACGATGTGGCGCATGCCGATCTTCTCGTGGAACACGCTCGTCACGAGCATCCTGATCCTGATGGCGTTCCCGGTCCTCGCCGCCGCCATCCTCGCCGCGGCCGCGGACCGCGTTCTCGGCGCGCACATCTACGACCCGCAGAACGGCGGGGTCCTGCTCTGGCAGCACCTCTTCTGGTTCTTCGGGCACCCTGAGGTCTACATCATCGCGCTGCCGTTCTTCGGCATCATCTCCGAGATCCTGCCGGTGTTCAGCCGCAAGCCGATCTTCGGGTACAAGACGCTGGTCTACGCGACCATCGCGA
>JBEVLS010000164.1:0-10361 GCA_040509015.1 Microbacterium sp. | reverse complement strand
CGGGCGTACTGGACCGACCGCGGATGGTCGGAGCGCGGGCCGATCAAGCTGCAGTCGCGCATCGACGTGCCGCGCTACCAGCAGGGGCTGAGCGCGGGCGACACGGTCATCGCGGGCGTCGCCTGGCATCAGCACGTGGGCGTGGCGGGCGTGCAGGTGCAGATCGACGAGGGCGCCTGGCGGGACGCCGACCTCGCCACAGCGATCTCGGACGACACGTGGGTGCAGTGGAGCATGCCGTGGACGGCCGAGCCCGGCGATCACCTCATCCGCTGCCGCGCGGTCTCACTCGACGGCGAGACCCAGCCCGAGGAGCGCACGCACGTCGCCCCCGACGGCGCGACCGGGTGGGCCGAGCGCTTCGTCACCGTCTTCGACGAGTAGCGCGCGAGGTCAGCGCCCGGCGAGCACCAGCTTGAGCTGCTCGACGGCCCAGTCCAGCTCGGTCCCCCGCACGACCAAGGGCGGCGCGATCCGCAGGGTCTGGCCGTGGGTGTCCTTGGCGAGCACGCCCCGCGCGAGCAGGCGCTCGGCGACCTCGCGGCCCGTCCCGACGGCGGGGTCGATGTCGACGCCCGCCCACAGTCCCGCGATGCGCACCGCCGTGACGCCGTGGCCGACCAGCTCGTCGAGCTTGGCCCCGAGGTGCTCGCCGAGGGCGATCGCGCGGGCCTGGAACTCGCCGCCGCGCAGCATCTCGACCACCCGCAGCCCGATGGCGGCCGCCAGCGGGTTGCCGCCGAAGGTCGAGCCGTGCTCGCCGGGGCGGATCACACCGAGGACGGCGCGGTCGGCGACGACGGCTGACAGGGGCACCACTCCGCCGCCGAGCGCCTTGCCGAGCAGATACACGTCGGGGACGACGCCTTCGCGATCGCACGCGAACGTGGTGCCGACGCGGGCGAGACCGGACTGGATCTCGTCCGCGATGAACAGCACGTTCTCGCGCGTGCAGATCTCGCGCACCGCGCGGAGATACCCCTCGGGCGGGACGATGACGCCGGCCTCGCCCTGGATGGGCTCGATGAGCACGGCCGCCGTGTTCGGGGTGATGGCCGCCTCGATCGCCGCGGCGTCGCCGAACGGCACGTTGACGAACCCGGGTGCGAACGGCCCGAAGCCGGAGCGCGCCGTCTCGTCGTCGCTGAAGCCCACGATCGTGGTGGTGCGGCCGTGGAAGTTGCCGCTGGCCGTGATGATCTGCGCGGCATCCGTCTCGATGCCCTTCACCCGGTAGCCCCATGCGCGGGCGACCTTGATGCCGGTCTCGACCGCCTCGGCGCCGGTGTTCATCGGGAGCACCGTGTCTTTGCCGGCGAGCTCGGCGAGCGCCGCGGCGAAGGGTCCGAGCTGGTCGTTGTGGTACGCGCGGCTCGTGAGCGTGAGGCGGTCGAGCTGCTCGCGGGCGACGGCGAGGATCGCGGGATGCCCGTGCCCGAAGTTGAGCGCCGAGTAGGCCGACAGCAGGTCGAGGTACCGCTTGCCCTCGACGTCGGTGACCCAGGCGCCCTCGCCTCGCGAGATCACGACGGGGAGGGGATGGTAGTTGTGCGCGACGTGCTGCGACTCCGCCTCGATCACGGCGAAGCTGGCGTCGTCGAGGACGTGGGCCTGCGAACTCATGGGGGTTTGCCTTTCGTCAGCGACGCAGCTCGAGGGTGCAGCACTTGATGCCGCCGCCGCCCAGCAGCAGCTCGGACAGGTCGACGAGCACGGGGTTGTAGCCGCGCTCGCGCAGCTGCTTCTCGAAGCCCTTCGCGCGCGGGGAGATGATCACGTTGTATCCGTCGCTCGACGAGTTGAGGCCGAACACGGCGCCGTCCTCGTCCGAGACCTGGATCGCGTCGGGGTAGCGCTCGGCGAGGATGCGCTGCGACTCGTCGTCGAACGCGTGCGGGAGGTAGGCGATGTTGGCGTGCTCGACGCCGCCGTCGCCCTCGACCGGATCGAGCACCGCGATCGCGGTGTCGAGGTGGTAGAAGCGCGGGTCGACGAGGGTCAGCGAGACGACCTCCTTGCCGAACACGTCGCGCAGCTCGCGGTGGCTGTCGCCGGTCGAGCGGAACCCCGTTCCCGCGAGGATCGTGTCGCCGACGAGGAGGAAGTCGCCCTCGCCCTCGTTGACCTCGACCGGCTCGGCGACCTCGAAGCCGTTCGCACGGAACCAGTCCATGAACGCCGGCCCCTCGGGGACGCGCTCCTGGAAGCGGAACTTCGCGCCGTAGGCGGTGCCGCCGATCACGAAGCCGCCGTTGGCCGTGTAGACCATGTCGGGCAGGCCCTCGATCGGGTCGATGAGGTGCACCTCGTGGCCCGCGGCGATGTACGCGTCGTACAGGTCCTGCCACTGGCGCACGGCCTTGGCCGTGTCGGTCGGGTTGGCGGGCTCCATCCACGGGTTGATCGTGTAGCTGACGGTGAAGTGCTCGGGGCGGCACATCAGGTAGGTGCGGCGCTGCGCGATGCGGGTCGGCGTAGACATGTGGCTCCTTGGAAGAGGGGCGGCGGACGCTGTCCAGAGGCTCGGCGGGGCTCGGGGGCTGCTTCGACGAGCTCAGCAACCGCGGCCGACGACACGGGCACGCCGGGATCCATTCTCGCATGAGGTCCATCGCGGACCGCCGACCCCCACCGTTCACCTGCTGTCCCCCTGCATGTGGCCGTCCGTGCGTCACCCCGTCACGGTCTCGTTCCACCGTGGGGAGAATCCCGGGAGGTGTCGTGGACAAGGAAGCCGAAATCGCGTGGGTGGAGTCGCCGCTCCAGCTGCTCGGCGCCGCGGAATGGGCGGCGCAGCACGGTCGTCGCGTGCCGGTCGCGGGCCGGCTCACGACGCAGATGTCCGAGACGGCCGACGAGCTCGTCGCACGCGGCGCGCAGTTCGGCGAGATGGCGCCGTACCTGGGCATCCCGTGGAAGCTGCTGTCGCAGCACGGACACTGGCTCGTCGGCGACGGGTTCTCGGGCCAGTTCCGCCTCGCGGCGGCCGTCCTGCGGCCTCACCGCATCACGTTCCTCGACGACGGCGCTCACGCGATCCCGTTCGCCGATTCACTTCTCGGAGTCCGCCCGTACGCACGACCGGGCATCACCGAGCGCGGGCTCACCACGCGGGTCGCCCCGCTCGCCCACGAGACGATCCTGCGCCGCGCGCACGCCGGCCGTGCGGGGTTCTTCTCCGCCTTCCGCTTCGGGGCGGAGCGCGACGCCGCGCTGACCGATCACGGCTTCACCACGGAGCGTCACACGTTCGCCTGGACGCGGCGGACCGCGCCGGCGGCGCACGAGCTCGGACGGCGGATCGTCCTCGGAAGCGCCCGGCCCGTCGACGGACGGATGCCGCTCCCGCACTTCGTGGACTGGGTGCGCGCCATCGCGGTCGCCGGGCCCGCGGTCTATCTGCCGCATCGACGCGAGTCCGCGGAGCAGCTCGACGCCGTCGCCGCGATCGAGAACGTCCGGATCGTGCACACGCGGGTGCCCGTCGAGCTCGTGCTCGCGGGAGCCGACGGACCGCTCGAGGTCTTCACGCTCCCCTCCAGCACCACGACGACCCTGCCGCTCGTGCTGGCCGGGACAGGGCTGCGGATGAGGCGCGCCGCCGCCGCGCGCGAGATCGGGGCGACCACGTGAGCGCCTCGGTCGTCGCGGTGATCCCCGCCCGCGGCGGATCGAAGGGCGTCGAGCGCAAGAACCTGCGTCGCGTCGGCGGCATCCCGCTGGTCGCCCGCGCGATCCTCGCCGCGCAGCGGTGCGCAGAGATCGACCGTGTCGTGGTCTCGACCGACGACGCCGAGATCGCGCACGTCGCCCGCGAGTGGGGCGCCGATGTCGTCGAGCGCCCGGCCGAGCTGTCGGGCGACACCGCGACGAGCGAGAGCGCACTGCTGCACGCCCTCGAAGAGCTGGAGCGGCGCGGCGTCGACGTCGGGATCCTCGCGTTCCTGCAGGCGACGTCGCCGTTCATCGATCCCGTCGCCCTCGGCGAGGCGGTGTGCTCCGTGCGCACACGGCGGCGCGACATCGTCTTCTCGGCCGTCGAGACGTACGGGTTCCTGTGGCACCGCGGGCGGGGCGGCTCGGCCGACGCGATCAATCACGAGGTGGGCGAGCGTCCGCGCCGGCAGGACCGCGAACCGCACTTCCTCGAGACAGGCGCCTTCTACGTCATGCGCGCGAAGGCCTTCCGCGCCGTCGGTCACCGCTTCTACGGCAGCATCGGGATCGTCCAGGTGCCCGACCGCACGGCGATCGAGATCGACACGCCCGCCGAGCTCGACGTCGCCCGGGCGCTCGCGCCCCTGCTCGACGCCCACGAGGCGATCGACGTCGACGCGGTCGTGACCGACTTCGACGGCGTACACACCGACGACACCGCGGTCGTGTCGCAGCAGGGCGAGGAGTCGGTGCGGGTCAGCCGCTCCGACGGCATGGGCGTCGCGCTCCTCCGCCGCGCGGGCATCCCGCAGCTCATCCTCTCCACCGAGACGAACCCGGTCGTCGCCGCCCGGGCCGCGAAGCTCCGCGTCGATGTGCGCCACGGGATCGACGACAAGGCGACCGCACTCCGCGAGTGGGCGGATGCCGCCGGCATCCCGCTCTCGCGCATCGCCTACCTCGGCAACGACGTCAACGACCTCGGCTGCCTCGAGCTCGTCGGGTGGCCCGTCGCCGTGCGCGACGCCCACCCGCTCGTCCTCGCCGCCGCCCGCACCGTCCTCGGGCGCGCGGGAGGCGACGGCGCCGTGCGCGAGCTCGCCGACCTCGTGCTGCGCGGACGCGCGGCATCCGCACCCTCCCCCGTCCCCCAGAAACAGGAGACCCCATGACCGTCACGATCGGCTCCCGCGTGATCGGGGGCGGCCGCCCCACCTACGTCATCGCCGAGATCGGCCTGAACCACAACGGCGACGTCGAGCTCGCCAAGCGACTCATCGACGTCGCCGCCGATGCCGGGGCGGACGCGGTGAAGTTCCAGAAGCGCACCCCCGAGATCTCGACCCCCGAGCACATGCGCGACATCCCGCGCGAGACGCCGTGGGGCACGATGAGCTATCTCGACTACCGCCGCCGCGTCGAGTTCGACCGCGACCAGTACATCGAGATCTCGGACTACGCCCTGCTGCGCGGCCTGGAGTGGTTCGCATCGCCGTGGGACGAGCCGAGCGTGGCGTTCCTCGAGGACCTCGGCGTCGCGACGCACAAGGTCGCGTCGGCCTGCCTCACCGATCGAGGTCTTCTCGAGGCGCTGCGCGACACCGGCAAGCCGATCATCCTCTCGACGGGCATGTCGACGATCGAGCAGATCGACACCGCGATCGACGTGCTCGGCACCGATCGCCTCGTCCTCATGCACGCCACCTCGACCTACCCGATGGAGGCGAACGAGGCGAACCTGCGCATGATCCCGGCGCTGCGCGACCGCTACCCCGGCGTCGCCGTGGGCTACTCCGGGCACGAGCGCGGACTGCAGGTCTCGCTCGCCGCGGTCGCCCTCGGCGCCGTGGCGGTGGAGCGTCACAT
This sequence comes from Microbacterium sp., assembly GCA_040509015.1. Lineage (GTDB taxonomy): Bacteria > Actinomycetota > Actinomycetes > Actinomycetales > Microbacteriaceae > Microbacterium. The sequence goes on along the minus strand of JBEVLS010000164.1, from coordinate 4,838 downwards.
CACGCTCGACCGCACGATGTGGGGCTCCGACCACGCCGCGTCGCTCGAGCCGACGGGGCTCTCGCACCTCGTGCGCGACATCCGCATCATCGAGGCCGCCCTCGGCGACGGCGTCAAGCGCGTCTACGCCGGCGAGCAGGCCGCGATGGCGAAGCTGCGCCGCGTCACCGCGTGAGGCTCGTCGCGGTCGCCGACACCGACTCGTACGTCAAGTGGGCGGCCGCGCTGCTGGGCACCGCGCCGAGAGACTGGCACGTCTCGCTGCTCGTGCTCGACACCCCGGTGTCGGTGAGCGAGGCTCAGCTCGCGGCGGCGGTGACCGGCAGCGGCATCGGCGCGGACGCCGTGCGCCGCGTCTCGTTCGACGAGTTCGAGCGGATGCTGTCGAGCGGTCCTCCTGACGCCGTGCTGCTCGCCGCGCGCGGCCCCCTCGTGCGCGTGCTCGCCCGCAGCGTCGCCGCCGCGGCCGGGCGCCCCGTCATCGTCTCGGGACTGCCGGGCATCTCGATCCCCGCCACGCGCAAGGCGCTGATCTATCGCACCCAGGCCGACCTGTTCGTGCTGCACTCTCACCGCGAGGTGCGCGAGTTCTCCGCGCTCGCCGCGCTCGGCGGGTCGGACGCCTCTTTCGCTCTCGCGACGCTGCCGTTCGCCGCCCACGCGCAGCGCGAGGGACTCTCCCATCCGCGCGGAGCGGCAGGCGGCGACCTCGTGTTCGCCGCGCAGGCGAAGGTGCCCTCCGCACGGGAAGACCGCGCGCTGGTCGCCGGGCTGCTCATCGAGGCCGCGCACGCGGATCCGCGGCGGCGGGTCGTGCTCAAGCTCCGCGGCGGAAGAGGCGAGCACCAGACGCACGCCGAGGCCGACCCCTACCCCGACCTGCTCGCCGAGCGGGACGACGTGCCGCCGAACCTCGTGACGTCGACCGCGCCGATGTCGACGGCGCTCGACACGGCGCAGGGCCTCGTGACGATCAGCTCGACCGCCGCGATCGAGGCGCTGGCCCGTGGCATCCCCGTCATCGCGCTCGACACCTTCGGGGTGTCGGACGACCTCATCAACCGGGTGTTCGAGGGCAGTGGTCTGCTCGGCTCCGCGGCCGACGTCGTCGGACGGCGGTTCCGGCATCCCGAGCCGTCGTGGGTGCGGGACAACTACCTGCACGATGCCGCCGACGACGACTGGTCGGGCCGCCTCGAAGCCCTCGTCGCCGAGCGGCGGGCGGGGCGACTCGTCCCCCGCGCGGCGCGCGCGCGTCGCGGCGGAGCGCTGCGCGACGCGTGGGAGCGCAAGCTGGTGCTCGGCCCCATGGACCGCACCGCGTCCGGCGCGCTGGCATTCGCGATCGGGATGCCGCTGCGCGCCGTCGTGCGGGTCGTCCAGCGCACGCGCCGGCGCCTGCAGACCGCGGCCTGACCGTCAGCGGATCCCGTCCGCCGTGACGACCGCCTTGCCGACGGTGTGGCCGGCGTCCACGTGGGCCAGTGCCGCTCCGGCGTCGGAGAGCGGGAAGGTGCGCTCGATCGCCGGGGTCAGCCGTCCCGTGGCGACCAGTTCGACGAGCGCCGCGGTCACGGGGGCCTTTGTCGTCGCGGCGATGGACCGGAACCTCCGGCCCCGTCGCGCGGCGAGCACCGACCGGATCATCCGCGGGATCGGGCCCAGGATGCGCCCGCCCTCGCCGCCGACGAGGGCGACCGTCCCCCGTGGCTTCAGCAGCCGACGAAGCTCCGCCAGCGGCGGCTCTCCGGCGATGTCGACGACGGCATCGAATCCGCCCGCCGGCAGGGCGGACAGCCGCGTCGTCCGGTAGTCGAACGTGCGCGTCGCGCCGAGCCGGCGCAGCACGTCTTCGGCACGGGCTCCGCATGTCGCCCAGACCTCTGCGCCGCGGTCGGCGGCCAGCTGCACCGTGAACGTGCCCACTCCGCCGCCCGCCCCCACCACGAGCACGCGCGACCCCCGTCCCACACCGCACGCGTCGAGCACCGTGACGGCGGTGTTGCCCGCGATCGGCAGCGTCGCGGCGTCCACCGCCGACACGCCGTCGGGAACGGGGGTCGATCGCGATCCCCGCACGACCGCGTACTCGGCGAGGGTGCCCTCGCCCGAACCCACGACGAGGTCGCCGAGCGCGAACGAGGTCACCTCGTCGCCGAGCTCGACGACGCGGCCGACGACGTCCATCCCTCGGCCGCGCGCCCGTGGACCGCGGAGTCCGAAGAAGAGCCGCACGAGTCGGGGCTCGCCGCGCATGAGGTGGATGTCGCCCGAGTTGATCGACGCCGCTTCCACGCGAAGGAGCACCTCGCGCCGACCCGGCCGCGGCACGTCGACGGATTCGCGGGTGACGGCCTCGGGCCCGCCGTAGCGGCGCTGACGCCACGCGGTCATCGTGCGGGGGCGTGCGTCGATGCTCATGACTGCTCCTCGGGGTAGTGGAAGACGTCGTCCAGCGAGACGCCGAAGACGCGGGAGATCTGGAACGCGAGTTCGAGCGTGGGCGAGTATCTGCCCTGCTCGATCGCGATGAGGGTCTGGCGGGTGACGCCGACGCGCCCCGCGAGCTCGGCCTGGGTCAGGCCCGCGCGCTCTCGGATCGCGCGGATGTCGTTGGTGACCTTCGTGGGTCTGACCATCAGACGAGGCCCCGACGATAGGCGATGACGCTCGCCACGCCGCCGATGAACGCCGACAGGGCGAAGCCGAGGAACATCGTGTTCGCGATCCAGAACCAGTGGGCCTCGAAGGCGCACAGCACGATCACCCCGAGGCCGGCGATGACCGTGAACGCCTGCCCCACACGGCTGCTCATGTGCGCGATGTCGCGATCGCGCTGGTCGGACCTGCCGACACCGTCGGGATCCCGCGCCCCGGCGATCATGCCCCACACGATGCTGAGCAGGATCGTGGCGACGATGCCGCCGCCGATCGTCCAGAGCATGATCGGCCACCATTCGACATCGGTGAGCGGGCCTCCACCGGCCTGCTGCAGCACGACGACGACGTACGCCGTCACGCTCAGGACGGTGACGATGAGTCCCGCCCAGATGTTGCGCTCCTCGTAGACCACGACGACCCCCAGCGATGTAAGTAATCTTTGACATGGCGAATGTACGCCCGTCGTGGCATCCATGTCAAGAATTCTTTACTTGTTTCGCCGGAGATGCACGCGGAGGGGCAACCTGAGAAACTGGGCCCATGGCACGTCGCTCCGCCGAGGACACCCGTCGACTCATCCTCGAGGCCGCTCTCCAGCTGCTGCTCGAGCGTGGCGCGACCGCAGGAGTCCAGCACATCCGTCTGCAAGAGGTCCTGCGCACGGTCGGGCTCACGACCGGCGCGGCGTATCGGATCTGGGCCGATCAGGACGATTTCCATCGCGATCTGTCGATCGAGATGGTGGGTCTGCGCTTCGCCCCTCCGGTCGCCAGCGCGCAGGGGGCGATCCAGGCCGTGCTCGACGAGGGCGGGACGATCCACGACGTCGCCCGCACGGCGGCGCTCGACCACGTCAGGTATGCCTCGAAGTTCCACCTCGAGCCCGAGTCCCGCGATTCGCACGCGTTCATCACGGCTCTCGCGCTGCGCACCGCGGCGGGCTCGTGGCCCGAGCTGCGGGTCGCCAGCGCCGAACGGCACCGGGGATCGATCGAGGCGTTCGAGCAGTTCTACGGCGCCCTCCTCGAGCGCTACGGGCGGCGCCTCCGCTCGCCCTTCACGCTCACCGACTTCACCGAGGCGATGGCGGCGCTCGGCGAGGGGTTCGCGATCCGCGCCGCCGAGGGCCTCGGCCACCCGATGTACGACATCCCCGAAGACGCCGAGGCGCCCAGCGGCGAATGGACGCTCTTCGGCATCAGCATCCTGGGCATGGTGACCGCATTCACCCTCCCCGTCACCGAGGACGACACGGTCTACACGGAGAAGCGGCCCCCGGCCGCCTGATCGGAGATTCCGCGGCGGCCGGGGTCGCTGACCCCCAAGAAGCGACGTGTTCGCACAGGACCCGAACCCGGCGGTCACATCGGTTCCCCCGCAGACCATGTTCCGGGAGTTCCCGGACGAGATCCAGAAAGATAACTTCTTTCTCTCAGCCCGATGTCATGCCCGTCAGATGACGTCCTCGGACCACGCGTCGGGGTTGCCGAACCGGTGGGCGGTGATCGAGATCGACTGCTCGCGCAGGAACGGCAGCAGCTCCAGTCGCGCGGCCGTGGTCACCTCGTCCGCGTACACCGCGACGTCGGGATCGCCCTGGGTCGCCTCGGCGAGCGCGCGACGCAGCGACGCCACCGAATCGGCCTGCCCGACGAGTCGGACACGCTCCACCTCCGACGACTGGCGCACCCGCGCCACCCACTCGTCGTCCGTCTCGACCCACACCGCCACGTCGACGTCCGCCAGCACGCGGCGCACCGCCGGCGGCAGCCCCACCGGCGCCGAGATGGCGAACGGTGCTCCCGAGCGGATGCCGGCGACGGCGACACGCAGCAGCGCCTGCCACGTCGCGTCGCCGGTCGCCCGCACCGTGACGCCCGGCGCGGGCCGGTAGCGGAAGAGGTTGCGCTCGACGCCGAGGCGCGACACGTCGCGCACCTGGCCGAACTCGCGGTCCCACGCGATCGCGTCCGACAGGGCGCCGCGACGAAGCCACTCGAACTCCTCGTAGCCGAGCGAGGGCTGGGCCGCCTCGATGACCGACGTGATGCGCGTGTCGAGTCCGCGCAGGTGCAGGGTGGCCGAGGCGGCCGATCCGGTCGACGCGCGCCATGAGCCGAGCCCGACGAGGTAGTTCGGCCCGCCGGCCTTCGCGCCGGCGCCGACGGAGGAGCGCT
>JBEVLS010000163.1:0-4142 GCA_040509015.1 Microbacterium sp. | reverse complement strand
CAGTCCTTCCGGGCCGCGCGGGTCACTAGATAAGGTGCATCTATGAAGCTCGAGCTCCGTGGGATCACGAAGCGGTTCGGGACTCTCGTCGCCAACGACCACATCGATCTCGTGGTGCGGCCCGGCGAGATCCACGCCCTCCTGGGTGAGAACGGCGCAGGCAAGTCCACTCTCATGAACGTGCTCTACGGCCTCTACCAGGCCGATGAGGGCGAGATCCTCCTGGACGACGAGGTCCAGCACTTCCGGGGGCCGGGCGACGCCATGGGCGCCGGAATCGGCATGGTGCACCAGCACTTCATGCTCATCCCCGTCTTCACGGTCGCCGAGAACGTCATGCTCGGCCACGAGGACACCAAGGCGCTCGGCGCTCTCGACCTGCCGAAGGCCCGTCAGCACGTGCGCGACGTCGCGCAGCGCTTCGGGTTCGAAGTCGATCCCGATGCGGTCGTCGGCGACCTGCCGGTCGGCGTGCAGCAGCGCGTCGAGATCATCAAGGCGCTCTCGCGCGACGCGAAGGTGCTGGTCTTCGACGAGCCGACCGCCGTGCTGACCCCGCAGGAGACCGACGAGCTCATGGCGATCATGCGCCAGCTGCGCGACGAGGGCACGTCCATCGTCTTCATCACCCACAAGCTGCGCGAAGTGCGCGAGGTCGCCGACCGCATCACCGTCATCCGACTGGGCAAGGTCGTCGGCGAGGCGTCGCCGACGGCGTCCAACGCGGAACTCGCCTCGCTGATGGTCGGCCGAGCGGTCGAGCTGACCGTGCACAAGGATCCGCCCAAGATCGGCGAGGGCGGGCTGGTCGTGAAGGACCTGCGCGTCGTGACGGCATCCGGCACCGTCGTCGTGGACGACGTGAACTTCGACGTCCGTCCGGGTGAGGTGCTCGCCGTGGCAGGCGTGCAGGGCAACGGTCAGACCGAGCTCATCGAGGCCATCGTCGGGCTGTCCGAGAAGGTCACCGGCTCGATCAGCCTCGACGGCGTCGAGCTCGTCGGCAGATCCGTCCGCGGGATCCTCGACGAAGGCGTCGGATTCGTGCCCGAGGACCGCAAGGAGGACGGCCTGGTCGGCGCGTTCTCGGTGGCGGAGAACCTCATCCTGGACCGGTCGTCCGACTCCGAGTTCGTCCGCGGCGGGACGATCCGCCGCGGCGCTCTGGACGAGTTCGCGAAGGCTCGCATCGTCGAATACGACATCCGCACCCAGAGCGCCGAGACCCCGGCGGGAACGCTGTCGGGCGGCAACCAGCAGAAGGTCGTGATCGCCCGCGAGATGAGCCGCGACCTGCGTCTGCTGATCGCGGCGCAGCCGACCCGCGGCGTCGACGTCGGCTCGATCGAGTTCATCCACACGCGCATCGTCGAGACGCGGGACGCCGGCATCCCCGTCGTCGTCGTCTCGAACGAGCTCGACGAGGTCGCGGCCCTCGCCGACCGCATCGCCGTGATGTACCGCGGCACCATCGTCGGGATCGTGCCCGGCGACACCCCCCGAGACGTGCTGGGCCTTCTGATGGCCGGCGAGAAGCCCGAGGAGGACGCCGCATGAGCGGTCAGACACCAGGCGGATCGGAGCCCTTCAAGGGCCTCCCGCCCGAGCAGCTTCCTCCGGTCGCGGGCCCCCTCACGGGCGCGCCGGACCCGACGCCGGGAGCGGACGACTTCCTTCCCGCACCTCGCCAGAACGTCTTCATCAAGGAGCTCCTGCGCAGCAACTGGGTGAACACGATCCTCGCGATCGTGGTCGCGATGATCGTGGGCGGCATCCTCATGGCCGTCACGAACGCCGAGGTGCAGGCGGCATCCGGGTACTTCTTCGCGCGTCCCGGCGACATGCTCGGCGCGATCTGGAACTCGGTCTACGGCGGATACGAGGCGCTCTTCCGCGGCTCCATCTTCAACGCACGCGCAGACGACTTCCTCACGCAGATCCGCCCGCTCACGAACACGCTCGGGTTCGCGACCCCCCTCATCGCGGCGGGTCTCGGCGTCGCGGTGGCGTTCCGCGTGGGCCTGTTCAACATCGGCGGTCGCGGTCAGATCCTCATCGCCTGCGCCGTCGCGGGTCTTCTGACCTTCAACCTCGATCTGCCGATGTTCCTGCAGATCCCCGTGACCCTCATCGCCGGGATCGCCGGCGGTGCGATCTGGGGCGGCATCGTGGGCCTGCTCAAGGCGCGCACGGGCGCACACGAGGTCATCCTCACGATCATGCTGAACTACGTCGCGCTGTACCTCGTGCAGTGGATGGTGCGCACGCCCGGCGTCCTCCAGCGTCCCGAGGGCGGCCAGCCGATCTCTGCGCCGACGCCGGTCAACGCGCAGTTCCCCGATCTGTTCGGGCCCCGCTTCCCGAACCTCGACTGGGGCTTCGTCGTCGTGATCGCCGTGACGGTGTTCGTGTGGTGGCTCGTCGAGCGCTCGAGCCTCGGCTTCCGCCTGCGCGCGGTCGGCGAGAACCCCCACGCCGCTCGCGCGTCGGGCATCTCGGTGCAGCGCATGTACATCTACGCGATGCTCTTCGCCGGCGGGCTCGCGGGCCTCGCGGGCATGAACCAGATCCAGGGCAGCGTCACGACGGGCTTCGACAGCTTCATCGACGCGGGCATCGGCTTCGACGCGATCACGGTCGCCCTCCTCGGCCGCAGCCGTGCATGGGGCGTCTTCGCCGCCGGCATCCTGTTCGGCGCACTCAAGGCCGGATCCTTCACGATGCAGGCGTCGCAGGGGATCCCCGTCGACATCGTCCTCGTCGTCCAGTCGCTGATCGTCCTGTTCATCGCGGCTCCGCCGCTCATCCGCGCCATCTTCTTCCTCCCGAAGACCGATGCCGAGAAGGCTGCCAAGGCGAGAGCCAAGGCCGCGAGGAAGGCGGTGGTCTCGTGAGCGCCACGATCGTCGCGGATGCCGCGGACGGCACGATCCGTCTCGCCACCGTCAAGGTGCGGCACTGGAAGGTCGCGATCTCGCTCTCGATCGTGACAGTGCTGCTCGGCCTGCTGTTCCTGCTGTCGCCTCGCGGAGGCGAGTCGCGCTTCCGCCTCGGCGACGCGAGCTCCTCGCTCGACCTGCCCACCGTCGCGGTGCCGACCGGACCGACGAGCTGGATCGTCTGGGCGCTGCTGGCGGTCCTCACCGTGCTCGCGCTGTGGGACGCCTACTCGTATCGGCGCTCGGGCATGTGGCTGCCGATCGTCTACGGGCTGCTGGGCGTCTTCGCGTTCCTCGTGTGGGCGGGGTCGGGCGGTCTCATCCCCGTCACGGGCCTGCTGTTCGGCGCGGTGTCGCTGTCGATCCCGCTGATCTTCGGCGCCCTCGGCGGTGTCATCGGTGAGCGGGTCGGCGTCGTCAACGTGGCGATCGAGGGCCAATTCCTCTTCGGCGCGTTCACGGGAGTCGTGCTGTCGAGCCTCACCCGCAACCCGTTCATCGGCCTGATCGGCGCGATGGTCGGCGGCGTGCTCGTCGCGTTCGTACTCGCCGCGTTCTCGATCAAGTACCTCGTCGACCAGGTCATCGTCGGCGTCGTGCTGAACGTGCTCGTCGCAGGGCTCACCGGATTCCTCTTCGGCGCGCTGCTCGTCCCGAACGAGCAGACCCTCAACCGCGCGGTCGCATTCGAGAGGTGGAAGATCCCGCTGCTCGGCGACATCCCGATCCTCGGCCCCGTGCTGTTCAACCAGACCTTCATCGGGTACCTGATGTACGTCACCGTGCCGCTGGTCGCATGGGGCCTGTACCGCTCGCGCTGGGGTCTGCGTCTCCGTGCCGTCGGCGAGCACCCGCAGGCCGCCGACACCGTCGGCATCAAGGTCAACACGACGCGCTTCTGGAACGTCTCGCTCGCCGGCGCGATCGCCGGCATCGGCGGAGCCTACTTCACGCTCGTCTCGGTGCCGCAGTTCACGAAGGACATGACCGCCGGCCTCGGCTTCATCGCCCTCGCCGCCGTCATCTTCGGCCGGTGGGATCCGATCAAGGCCACGCTCGCCGCACTCCTGTTCGGCTTCGCGACGAACCTCCGCAACCTGCTCTCGGTGCTGCAGACCCCGATCCCGAGCGAGTTCATGGCGATGCTCCCGTACGTCGTCACGATCCTCGCGGTCGCCGGCTTCGCAGGACAGATCCGCGGCC
>JBEVLS010000162.1:0-4968 GCA_040509015.1 Microbacterium sp. | reverse complement strand
TCGTCCAACAGCGCGGGTTCGCCGTTGAAGTCGGTCGCCAGGATCTCGACGCCCGTGCCGGGATTGACCGCATGGATGCGGCGGACGGTCTCCGCGTGAAGCCACGCGCCGCCGTCGGGGAGGTCGTCGCGCGCGACGCCGGTGACGGTCGCGTAGCGCAGCTGCATGCGCTGCACGCTCTCGGCGACGCGGCGCGGCTCGTCGATGTCGTAGTCCGCGGGCTTGCCGGTGTCGATCTGGCAGAAGTCGCAGCGCCGCGTGCACTGCGAGCCGCCGATGAGGAACGTCGCCTCGCGGTCCTCCCAGCACTCGTAGATGTTGGGGCAGCCCGCCTCCTGGCACACCGTATGCAGGCCCTCGTCCTTCACCAGGGTGCTGAGCGCGGAGTACTCCGGGCCCATCTTCGCCTTCGTGCGGATCCATTCCGGCTTGCGCTCGATCGGGGTCTGGGCGTTGCGCACTTCGAGGCGGAGCAGTCTGCGCCCGTCCGGCCCGGTCGTCGGAGGAGAGGACGGCACACCGCACGCGCTCATGCCGCCACCCCCGCGTACTCGGCCTGGAACGCCGAGACGATCGACTCCAGGAGATCTCTCGGGGTCACGATCCTGCCGGTGACCTCGCTCACCGTCGTGACGCCGGCGTCCGTGATGCCGCAGGGCACGATCCCCCGGAAGCCGGCGAGCGTGTTGTCGCCGTTGACGGCGAACCCGTGCATGGTCACCCCCTTCTCGACGCGCACCCCGATCGCCGCGACCTTGTCTTCGGAGAGGGGTCTGCGCACCCACACTCCGCTGCGGCCGTCGATCCGGTGACCGTCGACGCCGTGCTCGCGGAGTGCGGCGATCAGCAGCCTCTCGAGACGCCGCACGTGTGCGACGACGTCGACGGGCTCGGGCAGCCGCACGATGGGGTAGCCGACGAGTTGGCCGGGACCGTGCCACGTGATCTTGCCGCCGCGGTCGACGTCGATGACCGGCGTGCCGTCGATCGGACGCTCGTGGGCTTCGGTGCGCCTGCCGGCCGTGTACACGGGCTCGTGCTCGAGCAGCACGAGAGTGTCCGGCCGGTCTCCGGCGACGACCTCGGCGTGGATGCTCCGCTGGAGCGACCAGCCTTCGAGGTAGGGCACCGGGTCTGGGGACAAGCCGGCGATCTGGATGTCGAGCACGTGGTCGCTCCTTCGGGATCAGCTATTGCTGGACTGCGTGCAACAATACGCGATCTGCGTCCGATCGAGCCCGGGCCACGCGCGTCGCAATAGCGTGGAGATATGACTGCTCAGAGTGAGAAGGCCCAGACCCTCGCGCGGCTGCACGCCGCGCCCGAGATCCTCCGCGTCGTGAACGTGTGGGATGCCGTGTCGGCGAAGGTGATCGCCGATCTGCCCGAGACGCGTGCGATCGCGACGGCCGGACATTCCATCGCCGCGACCTTCGGCTACCCCGACGGCGAGAACATTCCCCTCGACGTCATGCTCGACATGGTGCGGCGGATCGTCGACGCGGTCGGGGCCCTTCCGGTGACCGCGGACCTCGATTCCGGCTTCGGAGACCCCGGTGAGACGGTGCGAAAGGCGATCGGCGCGGGCGTCGTCGGCGCGAACGTCGAGGACCGTCTGAAGCCGCTCGACGAATCTGTCGCCGTCGTCGAGGCGATCATCGCCGCCGGCGCCGCCGAGGGCGTGCCGTTCGTGCTGAACGCGCGCACCGACGCGTTCGTGCGCGGAGGAGATCGCCCCGCGTCGGAGTCCGTCGCCGACGCGATCGAGCGGGGTCGCGCGTACCTCGACGCGGGCGCCACCACGGTCTTCGTCCCCGGGATCCTCGACGCCGACACCACGCGGGCTCTCGTCGAGGGGATCGGAGAGAACAAGGTCAGCGTCATCGGTCTGCCCGGTGCACTCAGCGCGGCGGAGTACGAGGCCCTCGGTGTCGCGCGCATCTCCTACGGCCCGATGACTCAGCGAGTGGCTCTCACCGCGCTGCAGGACGTCGCGACCGACCTCTACCGCGACGGCTCCATCCCGGCGTCGACTCGCGCGCTCAACTGAGTTCCGCGGTGGGGCGGCCCCGCCGCCCCGCCGCGGTCAGCGAGCGGCGAGCACTTCTTCGTAGTGGGCGTTCTTCATGACGCCCAGGACGTTGCCGAAGGGGTCGTAGACCGACGCGGTCACGAATCCGGGTCCTTGCTCGGTCACCGGGATGTGACTCGTGGCGCCGAGCTCGATGAGGCGGTCGTACGCCGCCTGCACATCGTCGACGGCCCAATAGGCGACAGTGCCGCCCTGCGTCTCGGGAGAAGTCCCGACGTATCGGCGGTCGATGAGCCCCAGTTCGTGCGAGTAGTCGCCGATCCGGAACTCCACGTACGCGAGCGCGTCGCCGAACTCCTTCCTGAAGTACGGCTCGACGCCGAGCACGTTCTCGTACCACTCGGCCGCCGCGGCGACGTCGTCGGCGGAATAGGTGATGGTGGTGAGTCCTCGAAGCATCGGTGATTCCTTCCGTCGCTCTCGATACTCCCCGAGACCCCCGACATCCGCGACGGCGTACGCTCGATGGATGCTCGCCACCGTCATCCATGCCGCCCGTGACATCCGCGTCGAGGACGTGCCCGATCCCGTGCTCTCGACCGGGCGCGACGCGATCGTTCGCGTCGTCGCCGCCTGCGTGTGCGGCTCCGACCTCTGGCCGTATCGGGGTGTCACGCCGACCGACGCGCCGCACCGCATCGGCCACGAGTTCGTCGGCATCGTGGAGGACGTGGGCGCAGACGTCCGGATCGTGAAGCCGGGCGACTTCGTCATCGCGCCGTTCTACGTCTGCGACGGCACGTGCGCGAACTGCCGCAACGGCGTCAGCACCTCGTGCCTCGCCGGCGGCTGGTGGGGGAGCGACGACCGCTTCGGCGGGTTCGCCGACGGCGGCCAGGGCGAGCGCGTGCGCGTGCCGCTCGCGGACGGCACCCTCGCCGTCGTGCCGGGACCGGTGGGCGACGACGAGATCCCGGGTCTTCTGACGCTCAGCGACGTCATGGGAACCGGACATCATGCGGCCGTGTCCGCCGGCGTCGGACCCGGCGACAGTGTGGCGGTCGTGGGCGACGGCGCCGTCGGCCTCTGCGCCGTGATCGCCGCGAGGCGGCTGGGGGCGACGACGATCATCGCGATGTCCCGGCATCCGCAGCGCCAGGACCTCGCGCGACGCTTCGGTGCGACCCACATCGTCGACGTGCGGGGGGACGAAGGCGTCGCCGCCGTGCGCGAGCTCACCGACGGCATCGGCGCCGACCGGGTTCTCGAGTGCGTGGGAACGAAGGAGTCCATGGATCAGGCCCTGCGCTCGGCCCGTCCGGGCGGCATGGTGGGCTTCGTCGGCGTCCCCAACGGCGGCCCCGAGCTTCCTGTGCGGCAGATGTTCAACCGCAACGTCGGCGTCAACGGCGGAGTCGCACCCGTGCGCGGGTACATCGAGGAGCTGCTCCCGGACGTCCGTTCCGGCGCGATCGAACCCGGTCTCGTCTTCGACCTCGTCCTGCCGCTCGCCGAGGCCGCCGAGGCGTACGCCGCGATGGACGAGCGCCGTGCGACGAAGGTCATGCTGCGGCCGTGAGCGGCGCGCCCGCGTCGAGGCTCGAGCGGGAGCGCGACTCCCTCGTCGAGCGCATCGCACGACTCGACGAGACGCTCGCCGGCCTGCAGTCCGATCGCGGGGCCGAGACCGCGGACGACGAGCACGACCCCGAAGGGGCGACCCTGTCGAGCGAGTGGTCCCGTCTCGCGGGGCTTCGCGCGGACGCCGTGACGGCTCTCGCGGAGACGGATGCCGCGCTCGCTCGCGCCGCGTCGGGCGGATACGGCATCTGCTCGGACTGCGGCGACGTGATCCCGCCCGCGCGGCTCGACGCGCGCCCGACCGCGACCCGCTGCGTCGCCTGCGCCACGAAGGCGGGCGCGTGATGTCGTTCGGACCCGCCGCGGCATCCGGAGCGGCCGCCGGCTTCCCGCAGCCCGGCGCGACGGACGCGTGCCCCTGCGGATCGGGCGGGTCCTTCGCCGCGTGCTGCCGTGCGGTCATCCGCGCGCGCTCCGCCCCGACAGCCGAGGCGCTGATGCGATCCCGCTACACGGCCTTCGTGGTCGGCGATGCTCGCCACCTGCGCGCGACCTGGCATCCGTCGACCAGGCCGGAGTCGCTCGACCTCGATCCAGGCCTCCGGTGGCTCGGCCTCGAGGTCGTCGCCACCCACGCGGGCGTCGACGGCGACGCGCGCGGCACCGTCGAGTTCATCGCGCGCTGGCGAGACGGAACCGAGGGCGGCGCGCTGCGGGAGCGCAGCAGGTTCGTGCGGCAGGACGGCGCCTGGTACTACCTCGATGGTGTGACCGGGTAAGACGAGGGAACACTGCGGGCGGCGGCTGCGTTCTGCTACCCTGGACTGTCACTCTTGTGGTTCTTCAACCATGCCCCGATACGGGTCGAGTGCCATCGCACGAAAACAATCCGCTTCGCCTCGGCACGAGGCTGCGCTCGCACACGCGGGCGGGGCACGCGCCGGAGCCTGAGACCCAACCCAACAAGGACAACCCACTACATGACTACCGCAACGACCGCCCCGGCCACCAAGCAGGTCGCCATCAACGACATCGGATCTGCTGAGGACTTCCTGGCCGCGGTCGAACTGACCCTCAAGTTCTTCAACGACGGCGACCTCATCGAAGGAACCGTCGTGAAGATCGACCGCGACGAGGTCCTCCTCGACGTCGGTTACAAGACCGAGGGCGTCATCCCCTCGCGCGAGCTCTCCATCAAGCACGATGTCGACCCCAACGAGGTCGTCAAGGTGGGCGACGCCGTCGAGGCGCTCGTTCTCCAGAAGGAGGACAAGGAAGGCCGCCTCATCCTGTCGAAGAAGCGCGCTCAGTACGAGCGTGCGTGGGGCGACGTCGAGAAGATCAAGGAGAACGAC
>JBEVLS010000161.1:0-8764 GCA_040509015.1 Microbacterium sp. | reverse complement strand
ATCTCGTTCCAGGAATGGGACCTGGTGCGCAACACCGGCACCTTCGTCGGTCTCGACCAGTACACCTGGATCCTCGGCCAGGAGCAGTTCTGGGTCGCGCTGCGCAACACCTTCAGCATCTTCGTGCTCTCGTCGGTGCCGCAGATCATCCTGGCCCTGTTCATTGCGGCGATGCTCGACCGCAACATCCGGGCGAAGACCTTCTGGCGCATGAGCGTGCTGCTGCCGTTCGTCATGGCACCGGTCGCCGTTGCGCTGATCTTCAGCAATCTCTTCGGTGACAACCACGGTCTCGTCAACAACCTCCTCGGCAGCATCGGCCTCGACCCGATCCCGTGGCACAAGGACCCGTTCTGGAGCCACATCGCGATCGCGACGATGGTCAACTTCCGCTGGACCGGCTACAACGCCCTGATCCTGCTCGCAGCGATGCAGGCGGTGCCGCGCGAGTACTACGAGGCGGCGACGGTCGACGGTGCGAACGCCTTCCGCCAGTTCTGGAGCATCACGCTCCCGTCGCTGCGACCGACGCTCATCTTCGTCATCATCACGTCGACCATCGGCGGCCTGCAGATCTTCGACGAGCCCCGCATGTACGACCAGAACGGCAACGGCGGCGCCGACCAGCAGTGGCTGACGATCACGCTGCTGCTGTACAAGATCGGCTGGGGCGAGTTCAACTTCGGCCGGGCGGCGGCGCTCGCGTGGATCCTGTTCCTCATCATCCTGGCCATCGGCCTGATCAATCTCGCGATCACCCGACGCCTCGTGCGCGACGACGGCGGTCGCGGCGTGGTCAGACCGCGTCGCCGCAAGAAGGGAGTGTCGCAGTGAGCGCCATCAGCACCCCGCCCCTCGCCATCGTCGAGGAGAACCTGCCCAACGACGCCCGTCGTCGCCGCAACGCGCGCACCACCCGCATCCGCGGATCGCGCCCCGGCTTCTGGGTGTACATGGGGCTGGCGGTCGTCATCATCGCCGCGGTCTTCCCCTACTACTGGTCGTTCCTGATCGGCTCGGGCGACGCCTCGACGCTCAACGACCCGAACATGTCGTGGATCCCCGGCGGCAACTTCATCGCGAACGCCATCACGGTGGTCAACAACCCGGCGGTCAACTTCTGGCCCGCGCTGTGGAACTCCATCTTCAGCTCGACCGTGATCGCGGCATCCGTCGTCCTGTTCTCGACGCTGGCGGGGTGGGCGTTCGCCAAGCTCCGCTTCCGCGGCTCGAAAGGGCTGCTCGTGTTCGTGGTCGCGACGCTCGCGGTGCCCACGCAGCTCGGCGTCGTGCCGCTGTACATCCTGTTCGCCGACCTCGGATGGACCGGCCAGATCGGCGCGATCATCGTCCCGGCGCTCACGAGCGCGTTCGGCGTCTTCTGGATGACGCAGTACCTGAGCCAGACCGTCCCCGACGAGCTCATCGAAGCGGCACGAGTGGACGGCGCGTCGATGTTCCGCACGTTCTGGACCGTCGGGGTCGTGGCCGCGCGGCCCGCCGCCGCGATGCTGTTCCTGTTCACGTTCGTGAACGCGTGGAACCAGTTCTTCTGGCCGTTCATCGTGCTCGATCGGCAGAGCCCCACGCTGCCGGTGGCGCTCTCGCTCCTGCAGTCCAACTACTTCGTGGACTACTCGATCGTGCTCGCCGGCGTGCTCCTGGCGACGATTCCGCTCCTGATCCTGTTCGCGTTCGCGGGCAAGCAGCTCGTCAGCGGCATCATGGCCGGCGCCGTCAAGGGCTGATCGAAATCCCGGGCTGATAGAACATGACAACAGCATTCCGAGAGGACTCCGCACGCATGACCGCGACAGCCCCACGCCCGTTCCCGTCGAACTTCCTGTTCGGCGCCGCCACCGCGGCCTTCCAGATCGAGGGCGCCGCCTTCGAGGACGGCCGCCGCGCATCGATCTGGGACGCCTTCTGCCGGGTCCCCGGCGCCGTGATCAACGGCGACGACGGCGACGTCGCGTGCGATCACTACCACCGGTACGGCAGCGACGTCGCGCTGATGAAGGACATGGGCCTGGACACGTACCGTTTCTCGACCTCGTGGTCGCGCGTGCGTCCCGACGGCGGCGCGGTCAACGAGCAGGGACTCGATTTCTACAAGCGTCTCGTCGACGAGCTGCTGGGCGCCGGCATCCTGCCCTGGCTGACGCTGTACCACTGGGACCTCCCGCAGGCCCTGCAGGATCAGGGCGGCTGGACGGTCCGCTCGACGGCGGAGAAGTTCACCGAGTACGCGCTCACGATGCACGACGCACTCGGCGACCGGGTCAACGTCTGGACGACGCTCAACGAGCCCTGGTGCTCGTCGTTCCTCAGCTACACCGCCGGCATCCACGCCCCGGGGCACTACAGCATGCAGGAGGGGATGCTGGCATCCCACCATCTGCTGCTGGGGCACGGCCAGGTCGTCAAGGAGCTCCGCGCGCGCGACGCGTCGCTCGACCTCGGGATCACGCTCAACTTCACCGTCGCCGACCCCGCCGACCCGCAGAACCCGGCCGACGTCGACGCCGCGCGTCGCCTCGACGGTCAGCACAACCGATGGTTCCTCGACCCGGTCTTCCGGGGTGAGTACCCCGCCGACATCGTCGAGGACTTCCGGGCGACGGATGCCGCCGCCACCGCCGCGTTCGAAGCCGCCGTCCTCCCGGGCGACCTCGAGACGATCTCGGCCCCCATCGATGCGCTCGGGGTGAACTACTACCACGGCGACCTGGTGAGCGCCGAGGCGCCCTCCGACCCGCCGCGCGGCGGCGACGCCCCGACGGATCGCCGCGGGGACTCGCCCTTCCCCGCGGGCAGCGGTCACCCCAACGAGCGAGGCCTCGCACGCACCTCGATGAACTGGGAGGTGCAGTTCGACGGACTCTCGCGGCTGCTGACCCGCGTCTGGGACGAGTACGCCGAGCCTGCGGGCACCGCGCTGTACGTCACCGAGAACGGCGCCGCCTACGACGACGAGCTCGTCGTCGAGGACGGGGAGTCCCGCGTCCACGACGTCGAGCGGGTCGACTTCCTGCGCGGGCACCTGGGGGCGACCCTGGACGCCGCGGAAGCGGGTGTCGACGTGCGCGGCTACTTCTACTGGTCGCTGCTGGACAACTTCGAGTGGGCGTGGGGGTACGAGAAGCGGTTCGGTATCGTTCGAGTGGACTACGACACGCAGGAGCGCGTCGTCAAGGACAGCGGACGCGAGTACTCCCGTATCATCGCCGCCCGCGCGATCGACTCCCTCGACGGGTCGCCGACGCCGTAGCGCGGCGCGGCCGCGAGGTCTCAGGAAGGTGCGCTCGATGAGCATCGACGCGAGTCGCGGCTCCGTCACGATCGAAGAGGTGGCGGCGGCGGCGGGTGTCTCGCGCTCGACCGTGTCACGGGTCGTGAACGGATCGACCGCGGTGAGCCCCGAAGCTCTCGGGGCCGTGCAGCGCGCCATCGCCGATCTCAGCTACGTGCCCAACCGGGCGGCCCGGTCGCTGGCGAGCCGGCAGACGCACGCGGTCGCGCTCATCGTCCCCGAAGACACGACCCGCTTCTTCGGCGATCCGTTCTTCGCCTCGATCGTCTCGGGCATCAACGCCCGCCTGTCGCAGACCGATTACGTCCTCAACCTCTTCATCGCCAGCGACGACCCGGGCGACAAGACGACCAGTTACGTCCGGAGCGGCGCCGTCGACGGGGCGATCGTCGTCTCGCATCACACGAGCGACACGTTCATCGACCGCATCGCCGCGGCGGTCCCCGTCGTCTACGGCGGACGCCCGGTGCGCGAGCGGGAGCGCGACTACTACGTCGACGTCGACAACACCCGCGGCGGGCACGATGCCACCGTCTACCTGATCGAGCGCGGGCACAGGCGCCTCGCGACGATCACCGGCCCGCTCACGATGCCGGCGGGAGTGGACCGGCTCCAGGGGTTCCGCGACGCGCTGCGCGCGTGGGGCCTCGACGAGGTGGCCGTCGAGGACGGCAACTTCACGACCGACGGCGGGGCGGACGCGATGCGCCGCATCCTGGCCCGCGACGAGCTGCCCGACGCGATCTTCGTCGCCAGCGACCTCATGGCCCGAGGCGCTCTGAACGTCCTCGCGGCGGCCGGCGTGCGGGTGCCCGACGACATCGCCGTCATGGGGTTCGACGATTCCCCCGTCGCGGTCTCGGTGATCCCGCATCTCACGACCATGCGGCAGCCCTCCTTCGCGCAGGGCGAGCGCATGGCGAGCATCCTCCTCGACCTCCTCGCCGGCCGGCATCCGCGCCACGTGACGATCCTCGAGACCGAGCTCGTCGTCCGCGACTCGGTCTGAGGCTTCGGGCTCCCGCTCAGCCGACCGTCGCGTGCAGGGCGTTGCGCCACGGATCGTCGAAGCTCACCGTGCGCCCGTCGTCGCGCACCGCGACGCCGACGTGCGCGAGTCGGTCGCCGAGAGCGCCCAGCGCATCGGCATCGGGGAGCACGAGGTCGATCCGACCGAGACCGAGCGCCGGCATCCGGGGTCCTGCTCCGCGCGAGTTCCACACGTTCATGGCCATGTGGTGGTGATAGCCGCCCGCGCTCACGAACACGGCCTGATCGCCGAGGCCCGCCGTCTCGTCGAAGCCGAGCGCGTCGACGTAGAAGGCGCGGGCGGTGGCGACGTCGCCGACCGAGAGGTGGACGTGCCCGACGGATGCGGCATCCGCGGACGTCGACCCGAGTGACGCCTCTTCGGTCAGATGATCGCGCAGGAACGCGTTCGGGTCGAGGTAGAGCGTGCCCATCTCGATCTGCCCGTGGGTCCACGACCATTCGGTGCGCTCGCGGTCCCAGTACAGCTCGATGCCGTTGCCCTCGGGGTCGGTGAAGTAGAACGCCTGGCTCACGAGATGGTCGGCCGATCCCGTGAAGGTGCCCGGAGCGTGGCGCGCGACGCTGTACAGCGCGGCGGCCAGGGCCGTCTGCGACTCGAACAGGATCGCGGTGTGGAAGAGCCCCGCCGAGCCGGGTGTCGCGTGCCTCAGGGCCGGGTCGTGGCGCAGCACGACGATCGCCCGTCCGGCGCGGCCGAGGGTGACGGTGTCGGCATCGGCCGACAGCACCTGGAGCGTCACGACATCGCGGTAGTACGCGGTCATGCCGTCCAGATCGCCGACCAGCAGCGTCACGGCTCCCATCGCCGTGTCGGCCGCGAGGCGATCGGATGCCGGGAGCAGTGCATTCATATGGATGGGAACCCCCGGCATCCGCTCGTCATTCCCCGGCTCAGCGCACGGGCGAGTCCTCGGGGTCGCCGCCGAGGGGACCGACCGCGGGGATCGGGCCTCCGTCGTCGGCGCCCGTCCGGCGCCAGCGCGCTATCGCGTTGCCGAGGTGATAGATCACGAGCGCGGCGGCGGCGCCCACGACGATCGCGCCGAGCTGGAAGTCGCCCCACTGCATAGTGAACCCGGCGATCGCGATGACCAGCGCCACGGCGCCGGTGTACTGGTTGACGGGGCGCGAGAAGTCCACGCGGTTGTCGACCCAGATCTTGATGCCGATGATGCCGATGAGGCCGTAGAGCGCCGTGGTGACACCGCCGAGGACGCCCGCGGGGATCGAGTTGAACAGCGCTCCGACCTTCGGGGACATGGCGAGGAGGATCGCGACGAATCCGGCGACCCAGTACGCCGCCGTGGAGTACACCCGCGTCGCCGCCATGACGCCGATGTTCTCACCGTAGGTGGTGGTGCCCGAGCCGCCGAAGAACCCCGCGACGGTCGTCGCGGCGCCGTCCGCGATGAGGGCGCGACCCGTGTGCGCGTTGACGGACGAGTCGGTCATCGTGGCCACGCCGCGGACGTGCCCGACGTTCTCGGCGATCAGCACGAGGACCACGGGCAGGAACATCGCGATCGCGCTCCACGTGCCCGGTGAGGCGAAGTCGGCGATGTGGAACTCGGGGAGTCCGATCCACGCGGCCTCGTTCACCGCCGTGAAGTCGACCTCGCGGAAGATCAGCGCGGCCGCATAGCCGACGATGACGCCCAGGAAGATCGAGATCCGGCCGAGGAAGCCGCGGAACAGCACGCTGAAGAGGATCACCGAGACGAGCGTGATGGTCGCTGTCGTCGGCTGCTGCTGGAAGTTCGTCCAGGCGACGGGCGCGAGGTTGAAGCCGATGAGCGCGACGATGGCGCCGGCGACGACCGGCGGCATCAGGCGGTCGATCCAGCCGAGGCCGGCGAACTGCACGATGAAGCCGACGGCCGCCAGCAGCACGCCGACGGCGACGATGCCCGCGAGGGCGGAGCCCATCCCGGCGGACGCCGTCGCGGCGGTCACCGGTGCGATGAAGGCGAACGACGATCCGAGGTAGCTCGGCAGCTTGTTGCGGGTGATGAGCAGGAACAGGATCGTGCCGACGCCCGAGAACAGCAGCGTGGTCGGGACGGGGAAGCCGGTGAGCACGGGGACGAGGAACGTCGCGCCGAACATGGCGACCACGTGCTGGGCGCCGATCGCGATGGTCGCCGGCCAGTTCAATCGCTCGTGCGGGGCGACGACCGCCCCCGGTTCGACGGTCCGGCCGTTGCCGTGAAGGGTCCACAGAGGCATGGGCGCTCCTTGCGCTCGAGGTTGATGCTCGCATCACCCTAGCGAGCGAGTTGCCTTCGCACGCGCGGTCCGAAAGGCTGGAGCGGCGGCTGCGGTCGCGCGACCCACCGAGAGCGATGTGACGGAGCCGAACGTGACCGAACCAGCCATCCCGCCCCAGTCCGCACCGTCGGTGCCCGCACCCGCCGCCCCCTCGGGCGGCGCGGCGCTTCAGCTCACGGGGCTGTCCAAGCGCTTCGGCGAGAAGGTCGCGGTGGACGGCGTGAGCCTGACGGTGCCGACGGGGTCGTTCTACGGCCTGGTGGGCCCCAACGGCGCCGGCAAGACGACGACCCTCTCGATGGCGACGGGGCTTCTCGTGCCGGATGCCGGTCAGGCCCTCGTCCACGGGGTCGACGTCTGGCGCGAGCCGGTGAAGGCGAAGGCGATGCTCGGCAACCTCGCCGACGGTGTGAAGCTCTTCGACCGTCTCACCGGCGAGCAGCTCGTCACCTACAACGGCCTGCTGTTCGGTCTGGGGCAGGACGAGGTCGCGGGGCGCACCCGGGATCTCCTCGCGCTGATGGACATGACGGATGCCGCCGGCACCCTCGTCGTGGACTACTCCGCCGGCATGACCAAGAAGATCGCCCTCGCGTGCGCGCTCGTCCACGCGCCGAAGCTGCTGGTGCTGGACGAGCCGTTCGAATCCGTCGACCCGGTGTCCGCCGCGAACATCCAGGACATCCTGTCCGAGTACGTCAGCAGCGGCGGCACGGTGATCGTCTCCAGCCACTCGATGGACCTCGTGCAGCGCATGTGCGACCACGTCGCGATCGTCGCCGCGGGGCGTCTGCTCGTGGCCGGAACGGTCGACGAGGTGCGCGCCGGACAATCGCTCCAGGACCGTTTCGTCGACCTCGTCGGAGGACGCCGCCACACGGAAGGGCCGGAATGGTTGCGACACTCCTGAGGCTGCGCTTCCGCGTCCTCGGCAATCAGCTGTCGCGCAGCACGTGGCAGCTCGTCGGGTTCATCTTCGGCGCGCTGTACGGCGCCGGTGTGCTGCTCGGTGCGATCGCGGGACTGATCGCGCTCGGATTCGGCGAGCTCGCCGTCGCGACCAACGTGATCGTCGGGGTCGGATCGCTCGTGACACTGGGCTGGATCATCAGCTCGCTCCTCGTGTTCGGCGTCGACGACACCCTCGACCCGGCCAAGCTCGTCGTGTTCCCGATGTCGCTGCGCCGCATGATGGTCGCGCTGACCGTCGCGGGAGTGTGCGGCATCCCCGGCATCGTCACCTCGGTCGCCGCGATCAGCACGCTCGCCACGTGGATCCACTGGCCGATCGCGATCGTCGCGGCGGTGGTGAGCATCCCGCTCGCCGTCGTGACCGCCGTCGTCGCGTCGCGCGCGATGGCGTCGCTCGCCTCGGGTCTCGGCGGCAAGCGGCGCTTCCGTGAGGCCTCCGGCATCCTCATCCTCGTCCCGCTCATGCTCGCCGGCCCGATCATCGCGGGAGTCGCGACGGGGTTCGCCTTCAACCTCGACACGCTGATCATCGTGGTGCGCGTGCTCGGCTGGACCCCGGTCGGCGCGGCCTGGGCCGTGCCCGCCGACGTCGCGGCCGGGGACTGGGGTGCCGCCGGGGCGAAGCTCGTCATCGCGCTCGCGACGCTCGCCGTGCTCTGGCTGCTGTGGCGGTGGTCGCTCGGCGAGTCGCTGAAGCACCCGCGGCAGCAGTCGGCGGCACGCGTGCAGCCGGGGAAGATCGGCTGGTTCGGCCGGGTGCCCGCGTCGGCGTTCGGAGCGGTCTTCGCACGCTCGCTGACCTACTGGATCCGCGATCCCCGTTACCTCCGGCAGCTGATCTTCATCCCGATCGTGCCGGTGCTGCTGTGGTTCTACATCCGCGCCGGCGACGTCGCGGCAGGCCTGAGTTTCACGGCGCCCCTCGTGGCCCTGTTCCTCGGGATCGTGCTCTACACCGACATCTCGTACGACGGCACGGCGTTCGGCACCGAGGTCGCCTCCGGTGTTCCCGGGCGCGCCGACCGCGCGGGTCGCACGGCGGCCGCGGCCGTCATCGCCGGCCCGCTCATCCTGATCGCCGCGATCGTTCCGTTCTTCTTCTCGCGCAACTGGGTGCAGCTTCCGGGCATCCTCGGGATGGCCGTCGGGATCCTGCTG
>JBEVLS010000160.1:0-3941 GCA_040509015.1 Microbacterium sp. | reverse complement strand
CGCGAGTCCTCGGGAGAGACATCGCGCCGCGGCGACCACGGCGAGGGCATGCGGGCTCCGATCGACATCGGGGAGCGTGCGTCCAGTGTAGGTCGGACGGACTCAGCGAGCACCTGTTCGCACGGAGAGATTTCCCGACGCCCACTCGCCCAGCTGATCGAGGATCGGCAGCAGTCGGTCGCCGCTGTCGGTGAGGGCGTACGCCACGGCGACCGGGGGTCCGGGCGTCACGGAGCGCACGACGAGACCGGCTTCGGCGAGCTCGGCGAGGCGATCGGAGAGCACGGCGTCGCTGATGCCGGGAACCGCGCGGCGGAGTCCGACGAACGTCGATGCGCCGCCGCCGAGGGCCGACACGATCATGCCGTTCCATCGCTTGCCGAGCACCGAGAAGGCGAGGGTGACGGCGGCATCGCAGCGCCCGTGCTCCTCGTCCATTCCGGCCATCCCCCCATCGTACGCGTGCTACAGTCTCCGGAGTCGCTTCGTTTTTCATAGCGGCTTTCCTTTCACGATCGGAGAATCATGTCGCTGTTCCGGCTCGACGCCAGCATCCTGCCCACCTCTTCGGCGAGCCGCTCGCTGGCCGATCTCGTCGAGGCCGAATGGCTCGCGGCGCATCCCGCGTCGACGGTCGTCCGCCGCGACCTCTCGATCGACCCGGTCCCCGCGACCGCCTGGCCCGACGCCGTCACCGGCGGCTTCGCGCCCGAGGCCGAGCGCACCGAGCGCCAGCGTGATGCGCGCGCCCTCGCGACGACCCTCGCCGACGAGCTCATCGACGCCGAGGCGCTGCTGTTCGCGGTGCCGCTGTACAACTTCGGGGTCTCGCAGCACTTCAAGACCTGGTTCGACCTGGCCTACACCGACCCGCGGATCGACCCCCAGGGCACCGCGCTCCGCGGCAAGCCCGCCACCCTCGTGACCGTGCTCGGCGGCAACTACTCCCCCGGATCGCCCAAGGAGGGCTGGGACCACTCCACGTCGTGGCTGCGACGCGTGCTCGCCGACGTCTGGGGACTCGACCTGCGGATCGTGGAGCGTCCCTTCACGCTCGTCGGTGTGAACCCCGCTCTCGACGCGTTCACCGAGGTGGCCGCCGAGCTCAAGGAGAACGCCGAGAAGGACGCCGTGCGATCGGGTCGCGAGATCGCAGACCTGGCCGCATCCGCTCGCTGACTCAGCCGACCTCAGGCAGGAGGGCCGGCGGCGCCGCGTCCGGCGCTGAGGGCGCCGCGCTCGCCGACGTCGAAGGAGAAGGCGACACCGACCTCCACGGTCCCGGCGTGTCGTCCTGCGGCACGAGGAACCAGACCATCAGCGCGATGAGCGCGATCACGAGCGCCGCGGCGCCCGCCACGATCACGATGCGGGCGGTGTTCCTGCGGCGCGGGCGAGGCGGGACGTCTCTTCCTGCTGCGGCCGTCACGTCGGCTCCGTCGACCGATGGCGAGAGGTCCACCAGTCCCGCAGGCGACGTTCTGCCTCCTCCTCACCGAGAACGCCGTCATCCAGGCGGAGCTCGAGCAGGAATCGGTACGCCTCGCCCACCTCGCGTCCCGGCCCGATGCCGAGCACCTGCTGGATGCGGTTGCCGTCGAGCTCGGGCCGGATCGCGTCGAGCTGCTCCTGCGCGGACAGCTCGGCGATGCGACGCTCGATGTCGTCGTAGGCGGATGCCAGGCGGGACGCCTTGCGTCGGTTGCGGGTCGTGACGTCGGCGCGCGTGAGGATGTGCAGGCGCTCGAGCTCCGGTCCGGCGTCGCGCACGTATCTGCGCACAGCGGAGTCCGTCCACGCACCCTCGGCATAGCCGAAGAACCGCAGGTGCTGCTCGATGAGCTGCGCCACCGACGAGGTGGTGTCGGTGTCGAACCGCAGCGCCTGCAGACGCTTGCGAGCGAGCCGTGCGCCCTTCACGTCGTGGTGATGGAACGTCACCCCGCCCCCGGGCTCGAGCCGACGCGTCGCGGGCTTGCCGATGTCGTGGAGCAACGCGGCGAGCCGCAGCGTGACGTCGGGCGCAGCATCCGGGTGCCGCGACCTCTCGAGCTCGATCGCCTGCTGCAGGACGGTGAGCGAGTGCTCGTAGACGTCCTTGTGATGGTGGTGCTCGTCGACCTCGAGGCGCAGGGCGGGGATCTCCGGGAGGAATTCGTCCATGAGTCCGGTGTCGACGAGCAGGCGGATGCCGCGCGCCGGGTCATCCGAGCGGAGCAGCCGCACGAGCTCCCCCTGGATGCGCTCGGGGCTCACGATCGCCAGTGTCGAGCGGAGTTCGCCCATCGCCTCGACGGTGGCCGGGTCGACCTCGAAGCCGAGCTGAGACGAGAAGCGCGCGGCGCGGAGCATGCGCAGCGGATCGTCGCCGAAGCTCACGCGCGGCTCGATCGGAGTGCGCAGCACACCGCGCACGAGATCCTCGACACCGCCCGTCGGATCGACCAGCGTCTGCGCGGGGACCTTGAGCGCCATCGCGTTGACGGTGAAGTCACGGCGGACGAGGTCGCCCTCGATCGAATCGCCGAACTCGACCGTGGGCTTGCGGGTGACGCCGTCGTAGCTGTCGGCGCGGTAGGTCGTGATCTCGACCTGCTCGCCGGCGATCTTGGCTCCGATCGTGCCGAAGGCGCGCCCGATGTCCCACTGCGCGGTGCTGATGGGCTTCACGATGCGCAGGATGTCGTCCGGGAGCGCGTTCGTCGTGAAGTCGAGATCGTTCGTGCGACGGTCCAGGAGAGCATCGCGCACGGGGCCGCCCACGATCGCGAGCTCGAAGCCCGCGCGCTGGAACGCCTTTGCCAGCGTCGAGACGACGTCGGACTCGGCGAGCGCGCCGAGGCGCGCCACGCCCTCGGCCATGTTGAGCATGCCTCCGAGACTACCGACGGTGGGTCACGCGAAGCGAAGGAAGCCCGTGAAGACGAGCTCGCGCACGCGCGGCAGCAGATCCGCGCGCAGGGCGACCTCGTCGACCTCGAGCAGCTCGGCGATGGCGTCCACGAGCACCCCGACCGGCAGGTCGCCGTCGCAAGCGCCGACGAGCGCCGCCAGCCCCGGGTCGACGGCCAGGGCGCGCCCGAACCCGCCGCCCTGCCGCAGCTCGATGACGGTCGGTGCCTCGGCCCCGGGAAGCTGGTGTCGCGCCTCGGTGACATCGGACGAGACGACGAGGACGGATGCCGCCAGCCCCGTGTCGTCGAGGGTCGCGAGGCGGTCGTGCGCGGCGAGCGCGTCGGCCAGGTGGGCGCCCAGGCCGGCGTCGGGCAGCGGCTGCGGCATCCGCTCGAATCGCGACAGGGTCGGATCTCCCCCGTGCGGCCGCCGCAGAAGGACGTACCCGAACCCCACTCCTGTGACCCCGCGCGCCTCGAAGTCGTCCAGCCACGCGTCGATCAGCGCGGCGTACTGCGGCGTCCCCGGGACGGTGCCCCCGTCGCGCACCCACAGTTCGGCGTACGACAGCGGGTCGAGCAGCTCGCGCTCGACGATCCAGGCGTCCAGGGGGACGGGCGACGCGCGCACCCAGTCTCTGACGCGGTCGAGTCCGTCGACGCCGTCACGCGACTCCCAATTGCCCAGCAGCTGCGCGACCCCGCCCGGTGAGAGATGCGCGCCGACTCCGGTCACCACGGCCGCAACCAGGTCGTCGCCGACCATTCCGCCGTCACGGTACTCGTACGTCGGGACCCCGGCGACGCGCGGCGTGATGACGAACGGGGGGTTCGACACGATGCGGTCGAAGGTCTCACCCTCGACGGGCGCGAAGAGACTGCCGAGCCGGGTGTCGATGCCGTCGACGCCGTTGAGCAGCGCGTTGAGGGCCGTGTACCGCAGGGCCCGCGCCGACACGTCGGTCGCGACCAGGTGGTCGACGTGGCGCCGCGCGCGGAGGGATTGGATGCCGCAGCCGGTGCCGATGTCGAGACCCCGCGCCGCGG
>JBEVLS010000159.1:0-4832 GCA_040509015.1 Microbacterium sp. | reverse complement strand
CCAGGCCGTAGACGACGTGCACCCCGGCCTTCTCGAGCTTGCGGGCCCACACGATGTTGTTCGCCTCGTCGAACCGCGCCTTGACCTCGACGAGGGCCAGCACCTGCTTGCCCGCCTCGGCGGCGTCGATGAGGGCCTGCACGATCGGGCTGTCGCCCGACGTGCGGTAGAGGGTCTGCTTGATGGCGAGCACGTGCGGGTCGCGAGCAGCCTGCTCCAGGAAGGCCTGCACGCTCGTCGCGAACGACTCGTAGGGGTGGTGGACGAGCACGTCGCCCTTGCGGATCGCGGCGAAGATGTCGGCGCGGCCGTTCTGCTCGGCCGGCTGGAAGGCGACGGCGGTCGTCGGGACGTGCGGGGGGAACCGCAGGTCGGGGCGATCGAGCTTGCCGAGGCTGAACAGCGCCCGCAGGTCGAGGAGGCCCGGCAGGTGCGAGACCTCCTGCTTGGTGATGTCGAGCTCGTCGATGAGCAGACTCAGCGTGAGGTCGTCCATGTCGTCGGTGACCTCGAGGCGGATCGGCGGCCCGAACCGCCGGCGCAGCAGCTCGGCCTCGAGTGCCTGGATGAGGTTCTCGGTCTCGTCCTCCTCGATCACGACGTCTTCGTTGCGGGTGAGGCGGAACGTGTGGTGGTCGAGCACCTCCATCCCCGGGAACAGGTCGTCGAGGTTGTTCGAGATGAGCTGCTCGAGGGGGAGGTAGCGGATGCGGTCGCCGTCGCGGGTCACCTCGACGAAGCGGGGGAGCATGGGGGGCACCTTGAGGCGCGCGAACTCCTGACGCCCGGTGCGGGCGTTGCGGATGCGGATCGCGAGGTTCAGCGACAGCCCCGAGAGGTAGGGGAACGGGTGCGCCGGGTCGACGGCCAGCGGCATGAGGACGGGGAACACCTGCGCCTGGAAGTATTCGTACAGCCGCGCGCGCTCGTCCTCGTCGAGCGAGTCGTACGACACGATCTCGATGCCCGCCTCGCCGAGCGCCGGCTCGACGAGCGAGGTCCACGCCGCGGCGTGGCGGATCTGCAGGTCGTGGGCTTCGCGGGAGATGTCCGCCAGGACGTCCTGAGGTGCGCGACCCACGTTGGTCGGCACGGCGAGACCGGTCAGGATGCGGCGCTTGAGGCCCGCGACGCGCACCATGAAGAACTCGTCCAGGTTGCTCGCGAAGATCGCCAGGAAGTTCGCGCGTTCGAGCACGGGGATCGTCGGGTCTTCGGCGAGTTCGAGGACGCGCTGGTTGAACGCGAGCCAGCTGAGCTCGCGGTCCAGGTAGCGGTTGTCGGGCAGCTGGGAGTCGAACGCCTCGTCCTGGTCGAAGTCGTCGTCGTCCGCGTCGCCGAGCCCTGCGTCGAGGGCTTCGTTGTCGATCATCCCCACATCATTGCAGGAGGACCTGTCCGGAGAGTCAACTCAGGCGCCGGTGCGCTCGCGCGGCGAGGGCACCTGGTCCTCTTCGTAGACGTTGAAGCGGTAGCCGACGTTGCGGACGGTGCCGATGAGCTGCTCGAGGTCGCCGAGCTTCGCGCGCAGTCGTCTGACGTGCACGTCCACCGTGCGCGTGCCGCCGAAGTAGTCGTAGCCCCACACTTCGCTCAGCAGCTGCTCGCGCGTGAACACCCGCGAGGGGTGCGTGGCGAAGAAGTGCAGCAGCTGGAACTCCTTGTACGTGAGGTCGAGCGGCTTGCCGTGGACCTTGGCGGAGTACGACGACTCGTCGATCGTGATGCCGGACGTCTGGATGCGGGTCGAGACCTGCTCGGCGCTCTGGCGGCCGATGGCCAGGCGCACGCGGGCGTCGACCTCGGCGGGGCCGGCGCCGACGAGGATGACGTCGTCGACGCCCCAGTCGGTCGAGACGGCGGTGAGGCCGCCTTCGGTCACGACGAGCACGAGCGGAGCATCGAGCCCCGTCGTGTTGAGGATCTTGCACAGCGACTTGGCGCCCACGAGGTCCACGCGCGCATCGACGAAGATCACGTCGGCGTTCGGGGCGTTGACCAGCGAGGCGGGCTCGGCCGGAATCTGACGCACGCGGTGGCTCAGCAGCTCGAGCGAGGGCAGGACGGGACCGCCTCCTTGTGTGGAGCTCAGAACCAGAAGCTGTGCCAAGAACGTCGTCCCTCCGGTGCGGCGGGGTCGCACCGTGAAACCCCAGTGTAAGGGCTCACCGGATGACGCTTGCCCGCAGGCATCGCGCGAGGGCGCTCCCATGCGTGACAATGGACCGGTGACCACCCCCCAACTCGCTCCCCGCCGCACGTTCGGCGGCATCATCGCGGTCTGGGTCGCGGCTGCCGTCGTCGGCCTCGTGGTGGGACTGTTCGTCGGCCCCGAGTGGCGCGCGGCGTGGCTCGCGGTCGGACTCGGCGGCTGCGTGGTGCTGTCGTTCGGGGTCCAGCTCGCGTACGGACGATCGCAGGGGTTCACCCAGCGCGTCGCGGCGAGCTCTCTGGGGGCTCTCTTCGTCCTCGGCGTCATCAGCCTGGGATTCGGTCTGGCGACCATCGTCCCCGGATAGACTGTGGCCATGGATCTCGTCGCGCTCGAACTGTTCTTCGTGGGTCTGCTCGCCCTGGCGTCCCTCGCGATCGCCTTCGTGTCGGTGGTCGTTCTCAAGAACCTGTACCGCGGCCAGCGCTGAGGCGGCCGCCGTGCTCGACATCCCGACCGACCTTCCGGCAGACCTCGTCCCCCTCTCCTGGCTCATCGGAGTGTGGGAGGGCACGGGCGTCATCGACTACGAGGCCGACGGTCATCACTTCGCCGGCGAGTTCACGCATCGCGTGAGCTTCAGCCACGACGGCGGGGACTTCCTCAACTACTCGGCCAACGCGTGGTTCCACGACGGCGACGCCCGCGTCCCGCTGACGTCCGAGATCGGCTACTGGCGGCTCTCGCGCCCCGTGACCGATGCCGAACCGGGTCCGGGCCTGCTGCCCGCCCGCTCGACGCCCGAGCCCCGCACGGCAGATGACGTCGAGGCGCTCCGCAACGACGAGGGCGGCTTCGACATCGAGGTGCCGATCGTCCACTCGGACGGCATCAGCGAGCTGTACCTCGGCCAGATCAAGGGTCCGCGCATCGACATCGCGACGGATGCCGTCATCCGGCCGGCGGCCGCCAAGACCTATGCCGCGGCGACGCGCATGTACGGTCTGGTCGACGGGCACCTGCTCTGGGCGTGGGACATCGCGGCGCTCGGCGGCGAGCTCGCGTCACACGCGTCGGCACGCCTCGCCAAGGCGGACTGATGTCGAGCGCCTTCGAGGCGGTACCCGGCGCCGTCGTCGACGACGCGGGCCTGCAGCATCTCGGCAGTCCCTTCCGGGAGCAGCGTCTTCTCGCCGAGGGCCGTGCCGTCGCCCCGCTCGATGACCGCAGCGTCCTCGCCGTGTCGGGCGAGGACCGCCTGACGTGGCTCGATTCGCTCGTGTCGCAGGCGATCTCCCGTCTCGTTCCCGGCGAGAGCACCGAGATGCTCGTGCTCGATCCGCAGGGGCGCGTCGAGCACGCCGCCGCCGTCGTCGACGACGGCGCGGTGACCTGGCTCATCGTCGATCGCGCCGACGCCGGACCGCTTCTCGCCTGGCTGACGCGCATGCGCTTCCGGCTGCGCGTCGACCCGCGCGATGCGAGCGAGGAATTCTCGGTCATCGGCGGAACGGCGTCCGCTCTGGCGTCGGTGACGCCGGCCGCTCCCCACGACGTGTCGCTCGTGTGGGTCGATCCCTGGCCGGGCGTCGCGGTCGGCGGCTGGGGCTACGCCCCGGCCGATCCGCATCCCGCGCAGGACCGCGACTGGTCCGAGGCGATCGTCACCGCCGACGAACGGCAGCGCATCGCCGACCTCGCGGCGCAGGGCGGCCTGGAGCTCGCGGGTCTCGCCGCCGCAGACGCGCTCCGCATCGCCGCGTGGCGGCCGCGACGCAGCGACATCGACGAGCGCACGATCCCGCACGAGCTCGACTGGCTTCGCACCGCCGTGCACCTGAGCAAGGGGTGCTATCGCGGGCAGGAGACCGTCGCGAAGGTGCACAACCTCGGGCATCCTCCCCGGCGACTCGTGTCGCTGCAGCTCGACGGCAGCGGCAGCGTGCTCCCCTCGCCGGGCGCCCCCGTGCGCGCCGGAGACGACGTCGTCGGCGAAGTCCGGGCATCCGCCCTGCACTTCGAAGAAGGACCCATCGCGCTCGCCGTCGTCCGCCGTTCCACGCCCGCCGACGCCGAGCTCACGGTCGAGACCGCCGACGGAGTGATCGCCGCCGCGCAAGAGGTCGTCGTTCCTCCCGAGGCGGGCGCGACGGCGAACGTCCCGCGGCTGACGCGTCTGTCGCGGCGTCCGCTCGCGACGTGAGCGCGACCGCGCGCCCGGTGCCGGCGTGAGCTCGGCCCCGCAGACCTCGGTCGTCACCACCGGCTGGCGACGCCGCGTGGATCCCCGCCCCGCGCTGCGCCGGGTGTCGGACTCGAGCATGGCGATCGTGCAGATCGTCGTCGCCGCGACCGGCGCGTACGCGTTCGCGCATCTCGTGCTGGGCCACCCCGCGCCGCTCCTCGCGGCGACCGTGACGGTGTCGAGCCTCGGGCTCGTGCGCGACGCGCGACCGCGCCGGGTGCTCGAGACGGTCGTCGGCATGATCATCGGCATCCTCGTCGCCGAGCTGCTGCTCGTCGTCGCGGGCACGGGATGGTGGCAGCTCGGCCTCGCTCTGGCGATCACCCTCGTCGTGGCGAGGTTCCTGTCACCGCAGGCGAGCTTCGCGATCGCCGCCGCGATCCAGTCGCTCATCGTCATGGTCATCCCCGCGAACGCGCCGTTCCTGCGGCTCGT
>JBEVLS010000158.1:0-3030 GCA_040509015.1 Microbacterium sp. | reverse complement strand
TGCGGGTCGGCGACGAGTGGTTCCTCGCGACCTCGACGTTCGAGTACCTGCCCGGCATCCCCATCCACCGCTCGTCGGATTTCGAGACGTGGGAGCTCGTCGGCCACGTCGCGACGCGGCCGGGGCAGCTCGCCGTCGAAGAGGTGCCGACGGCGGGTGGCGCGTGGGCGCCGACGATCCGACACCGCGACGGCGTCTTCCACCTGGTCATCACCGACGCCATGGGACGAGGCATGCTGCACTTCACGGCGACGGATGCCGCGGGGCCCTGGTCCGACGGCGATCTGATCCTGAAGCAGGACGGCTCGGGCTCGGTCGACGGGATCGATCCCGACATCGCGTGGGACGAGGCCGGCACGGTGTACATCACCTACTCCGGTCTGATCCTGGGAGGAGCAGGCGCCGGCACCCACCTCGGCATCCAGCAGGTCAGAGTCGACCTCGAGAGCCATCGCGCCCTCGAGGAGCCGCGCTCGGTGTGGTCGGGCACCGGCGGGCAGTTCCCCGAGGCCCCGCACCTGTACGAGGTCGACGGTCGGTGGTACCTCATGATCGCGGAGGGCGGCACCGAGCGCGGGCACGGCATCTCGATCGCCCGCGGCGACTCGCCCGAGGGTCCGTTCGAGACCGCGCCGCAGAACCCGCTCGTGTCGGCGCGCTCGACGATCCGGCCGATCCAGAACACGGGCCACGGCGACCTCGTGATCGGGCCGGACGGCGAGTGGCTGTGCGTTCTGCTGGGCGTTCGCCCTCGCAGTATGACCCGCGCCTTCTCGGCGCTCGGGCGCGAGACGTTCGTGACGCCCGTCCGCTGGGAGGCCGACGGCTGGCCCGCGATCGACCCGGTGCTGCTGAATCCGCGCCCGGGCACTCGCGTCGACGTCTCGTTCGGCGAGCCCCTCGACGGCGAGTGGATCGCGGTCCGCGCTCTGCCCGAGGCGCACGTCGATCTGTCGTCGCGACCGGGATGGCTCGTTCTGCACGGGGACGGGTCCACCTTGAACGACCCGCACCCCGTCTTCGTGGGACGTCGCCAGGAGCACCTGACGAACGCGGTGACGGTGCGCATCGACGCGTCGGCGGGAGTGGGCGGACTCGCGGTGCGGTACGACGAGCGGTTCCACGTCGAGATCGAAGCGGATGCCGCGACGGTGATCGCGCGCGCAGTCATCGGAGGCCTCGTCCAGGAGTGGTCGATCGGATACGGCGGTGGTGTCATCGATCTGCACCTCGATTCGCGAGCACCGGCCCCGGCGGCCGGCTTCCCGCGGACGAGCGACGTGCTCCACCTCGGCGCGACGATCGACGGCGGGCGCGTCGTGCTCGCCGAGGTCGACGGCCGGTTCCTGGCCTCGGAGACGACCGAGTCGTTCACGGGTCGGGTGATCGGCGTGTACGCCGTGGCCGGAGACATCGCGATCGAGCGCTGGACCGCGGAAGGCGACGACGAGTGACCGCGGGGTCTCGGATCAGCACGCTGCGCGTGGGACACGGCGGTTCGTTCGTCGCCGAGCCGACGCCGCGGCTGACCTGGCACGTCGAGACCGACGAGCCCGGGTGGGTGCAGGCGTCCGTGGATCTCACGGACGGACTGGGCGCGGTCGTCACGATCGACGACGCCGAGAGCGCCCTCGTCGCGTGGCCGTTCGCGCCGCTCGGTCCTGGCGAGCACCGCGACGTCGCCGTGCGCGTGCGGTCGACGACGGGCATCGAAACGGCCTGGAGCGATCCTGTGCGCGTGGACGCCGGGTTCCTCGACGAGGGCGAGTGGATCGCCCGACCCATCGGTCTCGCGGATCCCGAGCGCGAGGCGCAGCCCGCGGTCGTGCGGGCGCGATTCGTCGTCGACCGGCCCGTCGACCGCGTGATCCTGTTCTGGACCGCTCTCGGCGTCGCCGAGCCCGAGCTCAACGGCACGGCCGTCTCGGCCGACGTTCTGAGCCCCGGGTGGACCGCCTACCGCGACCGTCTCGTGCACGAGACCGTCGACGTCACGGCGCTCGTCGCGCCGGGTGAGAACGAGCTCTCCGCGACGATCGCGGGCGCCTGGTACACCGAGAAGTACGGCTTCTTCACGTTCACGAACCGGCTCTACGGCACGCAGCCGTCGTTCCTCGCACAGCTGCGGGTGACGTATGCCGACGGGTCGGTCGAGACCGTGGCCGCGACGGGCGAGGGATGGGATGCCACGGGCGACGGACCGGTCGTCGACAGCGGCGTCTATCCGGGCGAGCACCAGGACCTCCGGCGCGAGCCGACGCGATGGGCGCCTGCGCGCGTCGGCGCCGCTGCTCTCGCCGGCTACGAGGACGTCCCCGTCCCCGAGCCCCGGATCGCCCCGCCCGTGCGGCGCATCGAGACCCTTCCGGTCGCGGAGGTGCTGCCGACCCCGTCGGGCGGACGCATCCTCGACTTCGGTCAGAACCTCGTCGGGCGCCTTCGCATCACCGCCACGGGCCGCCCCGGTCAGCGGATCGTCGTGCGTCACGCCGAAGTGCTCGACCACGGCGAGCTCGCGCTCCGGCCGCTGCGCAACGCGGCGGCCACCGCCACCTTCGACCTCGCCGACGGAGAGGCGGTGCTCGAGTCGCGATTCTCGTTCTACGGATTCCGGTATGCCGAGATCACCGGGATCGACGTGGATCCCGGCGCCGTCGAGGCGGTCGTGCTGCACACCGACATGGAGCGCACCGGATGGTTCGCGGCATCCGACCCGCTCATCGAGCGCCTGCACGAGAACGTCGTGTGGGGCATGCGCGGCAACTTCCTGTCGATCCCGACCGACTGCCCGCAGCGCGACGAGCGCCTCGGCTGGACGGGCGACATCCAGGTCTTCGCACCGACGGCCGGCTTCCTCTTCGACTGCGACGCGTTCCTCACGTCGTGGCTGCGCGACCTGTCGCACGAGCAGCGGCGTCGCGACGGCGACGTGCCGGTCGTGGTGCCGCAGGCTCTCTCGGGCTTCGCGGGACTCGGCGCGACCGCGGCATGGGGCGACGCCGCGACGGTCGTTCCGACGGTGCTCTTCGA
>JBEVLS010000157.1:0-5167 GCA_040509015.1 Microbacterium sp. | reverse complement strand
TGCCGATGTACGCGTTCAACATCACCGACGACATCCACCTGCTCGAGCAGAACCACGACCTCGTCGTCGAGGCGGGCGGCACGTGCGTGATGGTCTGCATCAACATGGTCGGGCTCGCGGGGCTCGCGCACGTGAACCGGTTCGCCCGCGTGCCGATCCACGGGCACCGCGCGATGTTCGGTGCGATCAGCCGGTCGGAGCAGCTCGGGTTCTCGTTCCGCGCGTGGCAGAAGCTCGCTCGCCTGTCGGGCGCCGATCACCTCCACACCAACGGCATCTCGAACAAGTTCTACGAGTCCGACGAGCAGGTGCTGGCGGCGATCGCCGACGTGCGCACGGCGCTCCCCGGCATCGGCGACACCGTGCCCGTGCTGTCGAGCGGGCAGTGGGGCGGTCTCGCTCACGCGACGCACGACGCCGTGGGCACGACGGACCTCCTCGTCCTCTCGGGCGGCGGCATCCACGGGCATCCGGACGGCGCGGCGGCCGGCGTGGCGAGCATGCGCGACGCCTGGGCCGCGGCCGAGCGGGGCGAGTCGGTCGCCGACGCGCTCGCCTCCTCGCCCGCACTGCGGCGAGCGACCGAGGTGTTCGGGGCGGTCCGTGGCTGACCTGCGCGTCGGCTACTACGGCGACGACGTCACCGGAAGCGTCGACGTCCTGCTGCAGTTCGCGCGTCACGGAGCGGACGGGCGGCTGTTCGTGGGCGTTCCGGATGCCGCGGCCCTCGCCGCGGCGGCAGCGGAGTGCACCGTCGTGGGCATCGCCGGCATCGCCCGGTCGCTGCCGGCGGACGAGCTCGACGCCGAGGTGCGGCCCGCCCTCGAGGCGCTGAGGGAGATCGACCCCGACATCGTCCAGTACAAGGCCTGCTCGACCGCCGACTCGTCGCCCGACATCGGGAGCCTCGGCCGCGTCGTCGAGATCGGCCGCGACGTGTTCGGCGACCGCACCGTGCCGATGCTGTTCGCCCAGCCCGACTTCGGGCGCTACACGGCGTTCGGGCACCATTTCGCGGCCGAGGACGGCGTCGTCCACCGTCTCGACCGCCAGCCGACGATGTCTTCGCACCCGTCGACGCCGATGGACGAGTCGGACCTCGCGCGGCATATCGCCCGGCAGACGCCGCTGCCGATCGGCGCGCTCGCGTTCACCGCCTTCTCCTCCCCCGCGGCGGTCGCATCGGCGCTGCGCACGTCGGACCGGGCGGCGATCGTGCTGGACGCGCTCGACGACACGCACCTCGCGCTCGTCGGCGCCGCGCTGTCGCGCCTCGAGCGGCCGCTCTTCGCGATCGGCTCCGGCGGACTCAGCCGTGCGCTCGCCCTCGCGGGATCCTCGGACGGCCACTCCCGGATTCCCGGCCGGAGCTCGATGACCGGACCCGTCCTGGTCGTCTCGGGCAGCAGGTCGCCCCAGACCCGCCGACAGGCCGACGCCGCCGCGGCAGCGGGCTGGCTCGTGCGCCCGATCCCCTTCGACGGCGACACCGCCGACGTGATCGACGCCCTCCGCGAGGATCGCAGCGTCGTGCTCACTTCGGATGACGTCGTCGTGGACGGAGATGTGCTCGCCGAGATCGCGCGGGCCGCGGCATCCGTCGCACTCGAGGCCCTGCGCGCGGGCGCGACGACCCGGCTCGTCGTCTGCGGAGGCGACTCGTCCGGCCGAGTCGTGCGCCGGCTCGGGGTGCGTTCCCTCTCGATCGCGGCGAACCCCGAGGGCAATGTCGTGCTGCTGCGCGCGGAGTCGGACGACCCCGCCGTCGACGGGGCGGAGCTCCTGCTGAAGGGCGGACAGGTCGGGTCGGACCATCTCTTCGTCGACCTCGCGCACGTCTCCACTTGACCCCGTCGGCAGGTGTCGAGTATCGTTCGTTGAAACGATTCATCGGCCCGCCGGCGAACGTGACCCGATCCACCCGAGGAGCCCTCGATGACGAGTACGACCGCACCGACGCGGGTCTGCTTCCAGCTGACGATCCGTCCCGAACTGCTCGACGAGTACATCGCCCGCCACAGCCCCGTCTGGCCCGAGATGCTGGCCGAGATCGCGGCATCCGGTCGTCGCAACTACTCGCTGTTCCTGGGCGAGGGCGGTCGACTGATCGGCTACTACGAGACGTTCGACGACGACGCCTCGCGGGCGTATCTCGCGGCGTCCCCGGTCGCCGCCCGCTGGGAGGCCGAGATGGCCCGCTTCTTCGTCGGACTCGACGGACGCCCCGACCAGGCGGCGACCACCCTCACCGAAGTCTTCAACCTGCACGACCAGCTCACAGAAAGCACGCGATCATGACGACGCTGTCCCCCCAGATCCAGACCACGCTCGCCGGTCAGGGCATCGAGCTCCCCTCGTGGGCGTTCGGCAACTCCGGCACCCGCTTCAAGGTCTTCGCGACCCCCGGCACGCCCCGCGACCCGTTCGAGAAGATCGCGGATGCCGCAGAGGTGAACCGCGTGACCGCCCTCGCCCCCTCCGTCGCGCTGCACATCCCGTGGGACAAGGTCGACGACTACGCCGCCCTCCGCACGTACGCGCAGGACCTCGGCGTCGAGCTCGGCACGATCAACTCGAACACGTTCCAGGACGACGACTACAAGTTCGGCGCCCTCACGCACGAAGACGCCGGCGTCCGCCGGAAGGCGATCGACCACCACCTCGAGTGCATCGACATCATGGATGCCACGGGCTCGCGCGACCTCAAGATCTGGCTCGCCGAGGGCTCGAACTACCCGGGCCAGGCCGACCTGCGCGGCCGCCAGGACCGCCTCCACGAGTCGCTCCAGGAGATCTACGCCCGCCTCACGGGCGAGCAGCGCCTCGTGCTCGAGTACAAGTTCTTCGAGCCGTCGTTCTACCACACCGACGTTCCTGACTGGGGGACGTCCTACGTGCAGGTCTCGGCCCTCGGCGAGCGCGCCCTGGTGTGCCTCGACACCGGCCACCACGCGCCCGGCACCAACATCGAGTTCATCGTCATGCAGCTGCTGCGACTCGGCAAGCTGGGCTCCTTCGACTTCAACTCGCGCTTCTACGCCGACGACGACCTCATCGTCGGCGCGGCCGACCCGTTCCAGCTCTTCCGGATCCTCTTCGAGGTCATCCGCGGCGGCGGCCTCAACAACCCCGACGTCGCGTTCATGCTCGACCAGTGCCACAACGTCGAGAAGAAGATCCCGGGCCAGATCCGCTCCGTCCTCAACGTCCAGGAGATGACGGCGCGTGCGCTGCTCGTCGACACCGAGGCGCTGCGCGCGGCGCAGATCGAGGGCGACGTGCTCGCCGCGAACGCCGTGTTCAACGACGCGTTCTACACCGATGTGCGTCCGGCCCTGGCCGAATGGCGCGAATCGCGCGGTCTCCCGGCCGACCCGATGGCCGCCTACGCGGCATCCGGCTACCAGGAGAAGATCGAGGCCGAGCGCGTCGGCGGCGTCCAGGCCGGCTGGGGCGCGTAACCACCACCAGACCCACCGGGGGCGAGGATGCCCGAAATCCCCCGCCCCCGGTGCACCACTTCGACGAGGATGAGATGACCGAGCCGTACTCCGCTGCCGAGGGACTCGTGCGCGTCTACCCCGCCCGCGAGCCGAACGGCTCCGGCCTCGTCTGGGCGCACGGCGGCGGGTTCGCCGCGGGCGACCTCGACATGCCCGAGGCCGACGGGGTCGCGCATGCGATCGCGAACCGCGGCACGACCGTCGTCTCGGTCGACTACCGGCTCGTCGGCGGAGACGTCCGCTACCCGGCCCCCTCCGACGACGTGCTCGCCGCATGGGACTGGACCGTCGCGAACGCCGGCCGCCTGCGCATCGACGCGTCGCGTCTCGCGCTCGGCGGCGCGTCGGCGGGCGCCAACCTCGCCACGGGCGCGATCCTGCGCCTGCTCGCCTCGGGCGGCGTCCTCCCCGCTCTGGCGGTCCTCGCCTACCCGACGCTCCTCGCGGTGCAGCCGGCACCGGATGCCGCGCTCCGCACCATCCTCGACGACAACCCCGCCGCCGACCGATTCCGCCCCGAGCTGGTGCGCGCGATGTACGAGGACTTCCTCGGCGGCCCGGTCGACGACGCGCCGCTTCCGGCGATCCCCGGTCTCGCGACCGTCGACGATCTCGCTGACTTCCCGCCCACGCTCATGATCAACGGCGAGGCCGACGAGCTGCGCGTCTCGGGCGAGCACTTCGCCGCGACACTGGCCGCCGCCGGACGCGAGATCGAAGCCGTCGTCGAGCCGGGCACCGATCACGGCCACCTGAACCGTCCGGGACCCGCGGCATCCGCGTCTCTCGATCTCATCGCCCGCCGCCTCGGCGCGCTCCCCTCTCACGAACCCCACCGCGTCTCCGACGCCGTCACCGAAGGAACACCCTCATGACCAACCAGGCCGCCTCCGACCTGATCGCCCGGTCCAACCGTCTCGGCGCAGACCCGAAGAACACCAACTACGCCGGCGGCAACACGTCGGCCAAGGGCACCGAGACCGATCCGGTCACGGGCGAGCCGGTCGAGCTGCTGTGGGTCAAGGGATCCGGCGGCGACCTCGGCACCCTCACCGAGGCGGGCCTCGCGGTGCTGCGACTGGACCGCTTCCGCTCGCTCGTGAACGTCTACCCGGGCGTCGAGCGCGAGGACGAGATGGTCGCCGCGTTCGACTACTGCCTGCACGGCAAGGGCGGCGCCGCCCCGTCGATCGACACCGCGATGCACGGCCTCGTCGACGCCGCGCACGTGGACCACCTGCACCCCGACTCGGGCATCGCGATCGCGACGGCCGCCGACGGCGAGGCGCTGACCCCGACCATCTTCGGCGACAAGGTCGTGTGGGTGCCCTGGCGCCGCCCCGGCTTCCAGCTGGGCCTGGACATCGCCGAGATCAAGAAGCAGAACCCGCAGGCGATCGGCACGATCCTCGGCGGACACGGCATCACCGCGTGGGGCGACACGTCCGAAGAGGCCGAGGCCAACTCGCTGTGGATCATCGAGACGGCTCAGAAGTACCTCGACGAGCACGGTGACAAGGCTCCCTTCGGTCTGCCGCGTCCGGGCTTCTCGGCGCTCCCCGAGGAGGAGCGCCGCGCGAAGGCCGCCGCCCTCGCCGCGACGATCCGCGGGATCGCGTCGACCGACAAGCCGATGGTCGGGCACTACACCGACTCCGACGTGG
>JBEVLS010000156.1:0-4647 GCA_040509015.1 Microbacterium sp. | reverse complement strand
CCCGGATGGTCCGGGCACCGCTTCGTCGTGCGACGGATGCCGCGCTCAGCCCAGCAGCTTCGCCTTCGCGGCGGCGAACTCGGCGTCGTCGAGGACGCCCGCCTCCTTGAGGGCGGCGAGCTTCTGGATCTCGGCGACGAGGTCGACACCGCCGGCGGCGGCCGGGGGCGGCGGAGGAGCGGCGGGCGCGGCGTACTGCGCGGCGGCCGCCTGAGCCGCTGCGTCGATCTGCGCCTGCTGCTGCGCGGCCTGGTACTGCTCCTGTTCGTACTGCGACTGTGCTTTGCGCTGCTGGCCGCTTGCCATCGCGCCCGAGACGGCGGTCGCGGTGCCCGCGACGACGGCGGTGCGGGCGGCGAGCCCGAGGAGGCCGGGACGGCCCATTCTGCGGATCATGTGGTGTCCTTCTTTCAGTCTTCGTCCGGCTCGGAGGCCAGATCGATGAGCGCGTTGACGATCGGTGCCGGGATGCGCTCGGCGCTGAGGACGACGCCTCCCGATGCGGCGAGGCTCTGCGCGAGCTCGCGGGCGTAGACCAGCTCGAGTGCGACGATCGCCGCGGCGCCACCGGGCGGAACGAGCTCGGCGAGTTCGGCGATGTCCTCGTCGCCGGCGATGCCGATCTCGTGCAGGTCGAGGGCGAAGTCCTCGTCCTCGATCTCGGCGATCGTGACGTCGCCGTCGTCGGATTTCGAGACGATGAGGAAGTCGAGGACTCGCACCGTCCCGCCGTCGACGAGATTCACGAGCGCGTCGACGACACCGGGATCCGGTGCGTCGCCTTCGAACCCGACGAGGTACAGCTCGACGGGTCCATAACGGAATTCAGCCATGCGTGGTTCCTTCCTTCAGAGGGGGACTTCAGAAGCTTCCGATGCCCTTGCCGATCATCGAGACGCCGATGACGAGCAGGAGCACGGCCATGATCACGGCGTTCTCGCGGGCGAGCCAGACCCGCAGCGCGTCGAGGGGACCCCGAAGACGCGCGGATGCCACGAGGTACGCGACCACGGGAACGAGCACCGTCGAGGCGGCGATGAGCGTGAAGACGGCGATCACGACGATGATCGACGCGACGTCGAGGTCTGCCGAGCCGATGTCGACGCCCGCGCCGGCCGCCATGAGGAGGTTCTTCGGGTTCACGGCCGACAGCAGGAACCCGAGGCCGAACGCGAGCGGGAACGTGACTTTGTCGATCGCCTGCATCCACTTCGGCAGCGCCGGCTCGACACCCGGGCGCGGGCGCTTGCGCCACTGCCCGAACGCCAGCACCACGAGGCCGAGCCCCAGCACCAGGCGGATCACGCCCTTGACGGGACTCGCGGCATCCGGATCGCTCTCGGGGAGGATCGCGGACAGCAGCGTGAAGACCGTCGCGGCGACGATGATCCCGAGCACCCACCCGATCAGGAATCCGACGCTCGTGACCCTCGCCTTCGGCGAGAGGAGCATCAGGATCGCGGCGATGATCGGGATCGGGCTGATCGCGACGCCGAGTGCGAGGGGGAGGATGTCTCCGATGACCGATCCCATGGGGACTCCTAGTTGCTGCTCTTGGTGATGTTGTCCGACGCGGCGGGCGCGGCATCCGTCGTCTCGTCGTGCGTGCCGTGGAACAGGCGGCCCTTCACCCGGTCGAACCACGTCGCCGGGGGCGGGGTGAGCGCCGTGACGGCGGCGCGGTTCGTGGGGTAGACGGCGGAGGCGCCGAGGATCCCGAAGCGCTCGAGGCGCGGTCGCGCGCCGGACCGCACACGGCTGAACGAGAGCTCGACGCCTTCGCCGTCGAGCCAGTCGCGGAGGCTCTCGAACGCCTCGGCCGCGGTGACGTCGACGTCGGTCACGGCCTCCATGTCGATCACGACGTGCTGCACGCTCGCCGAGCCGCCCGCCGAGGTGACCGCCGCGCGCACGGCGCTGCCGAACACGTCGCCGTTCGCGAAGAAGAGGGGCGCCGCCATGCGGACGACGATGACGCCGGGGGCCGTGACCGAGCCGGCGGGCGCGTCGTCGAGCAGGGAGTCGGTCGGGTTGTCGTTGACGGCGAGCACGTCGATCGCCGGGGCGGCGGCGCGCTTGGCGAGGTTGATGAGCGCGAGGACGAAGGCGACCAGGATGCCCGGGATCGCCCCGACGAAGAGGGTCACCAGGAAGCACACGGCGCCGATCCAGAACTCGAACCGGTCCAGTCGCCACAGGCCGACGAAGTCCTTGATCCCCAGCAGCGGCAGGATCGCCACGCCGACGACGGCGCCGATCGCGGGCGACGGGATGTCGGCGAGGAGCGCCGTGCCGAACAGGAGCAGCAGCAGCGTGCCGACGGCCAGGACGAGCGACGGCAGCTGCGTGCGCGAGCCCGCCTGGTCCATCGCGGCGGTGCGGCTCGTGGAGGATCCCATCGCGAAGGAGCCCTGGGCGCCGGCGGCGATGTTGCCGAGGCCGAACGCGAAGAGGTCGCGGTTCGGCCGGGTCGGGTAGTGCCGCTTCTCGCCGTACGAGCGCGAGACGAGCAGACCCTCCGCCGTCGTGACGAGGGTGAGCGCGATCGCCGAGGGGATGAGGGCGAACCACATCGACCAGTCGAGGATCGGCCAGGTCAGTGCCGGCGGTCCGGCGGGAACGTCGCCCAGCACATCCACACCCGCCTGATCGGCGTGGGTGAGCACGACGACCACGGTGCCGACGACGAGCACGACGAGTGCCCACGGCACGACGGGGAGCACGCGACGGCCGCCGAGCAGGATCGCCACGGCGCACACCGAGATCAGCAGCGACCAGACGTTGAGCGCGGGGAGCCCCGTGACGAGACCGACGACC
This sequence comes from Microbacterium sp., assembly GCA_040509015.1. GTDB lineage: Bacteria > Actinomycetota > Actinomycetes > Actinomycetales > Microbacteriaceae > Microbacterium. Next base: position 1,830 of record JBEVLS010000156.1, on the reverse strand, counting down.
TTGTCGGTGAACTCGCCGCCCGAGTCGATCTTCACGCCGAGCATCTTCGCGATCTGCGACACCAGGATGTCGAGCGCGAGACCGCCGACGAAGCCGATCAGGATCGGCTTGGAGAGGAAGTTCGCGAGGAAGCCGAGCTTGAAGAACGCCAGCAGCAGGAACATCACGCCCGAGATGATGGCCTGCGCGAGCGCCAGGGTGGCGTAGTCCGCCGAGCCGGCGACGGTGAGGCCGCCGATGGACGAGGCGACGAGGGCGGCGGCGGCGGCATCCGGAGACGCGACGAGCTGACGCGACGACACGATCAGCGCATAGACGATCGTCGGCACGATCAGGGCGTAGAGACCGGCCGTCGGCGGCAGTCCCGCGATCTGGGCGTATCCGATGTTGAGGGGGATCGCGATCGCGAGGAGCGTGACGCCGGCGAGCAGTTCACGGCCGATGTCGCGGCGCGTGAGGCCGGCGAGGGGCGGTTGCACGGGGGATCCTCTCGGGGGGTGATCCTGAGGCTAGCGCGAGCGCGCGGGCGCCTCCAGCGTTCGACGGGCTAGTTGAGCGCGGAGGTGAGCCGGGCCAAGCCGTCGAGGAACGTGGCCTTCGCGGGCTCGCGTCGCCACCGCTCGAGCGTGAGCTCGCGACCGGCATCGCGATAGGCCTGCTCGACGGCGCGCATCTGCGTGACGAACGACGCGCCGCGCACCATCATCGAGACCTCCATGTTGAGGCTGAAGGAGCGGATGTCCATGTTGCTGGATCCGATCACGGCGATGTCGTCGTCGATCGAGAAGTGCTTCGCGTGGAGGATGTACGGCGCCGGGTAGAGGAAGATCCGCACCCCGGCCTCGAGGAGCGCCGTGTAGTACGAGCGCTGCGCGTGATAGACCAGACCCTGGTCGCCGATCTCGGAGACGAACAGCTGCACCTCGAGGCCGCGCTGGCACGCCGTCGTGATCGCATAGACCATCGCCTCGTCGGGCACGAAGTACGGACTCGTGAGGATGACGCGGTCGGTGGCTCCGTAGATGAGCGACAGGAAGAGGCGGAGGTTGTTCTCGGTCTCGTATCCCGGCCCGGAAGGGACGATCTGGCAGACGAGCGCGTCGGATGCCGCATCCGCGGGCACCCTGTCGGCGGGCACGTGCTCGCCGTCCAGCCGCTCGCCGGTCTCGATGAGCCAGTCGGACAGGAAGACCGTGTTCACGCCGGCGACCACCGGCCCCTCGACGCGACTCATGAGCTCCTGCCATCGCAGCCCGCGTGCGATGTTCTTCGGTGAGTCGTAGTCGCGCGAGATGAGGTTCTGCGAACCGACGAACGCGACCAGGCCGTCGACGACGACGAGCTTGCGGTGGTTGCGCAGATCAGGTCGCTGGTATCGGCCCTTCAGCGGCTGGACGGGCAGCATCCACGACCACGTCACCCCGATGCGGTCGAGTTCGGCGAACGTCTCGTCGGACCGGGGGATCTTGCGCGAGGCCAGCCAGTCGGCGAGCAGCCGCACGCGCACGCCCCGGGCGACCGCGCGCTCCATCGCGGAGAAGAAGCCGCGCGTCGTGTCGTCCCACGCGACGATGTAGAACTCGACGTGCACGAAATCCCGGGCCTCGTCGATCGCGCCCGCCATCGCGTCGATCGAGCCCTGATAGTCGTCGATCAGCACGGCGCGGTTGCCCGCGACGGCGGGGATGCTGGTGAGCGCTTCGTTCTGTCGGGTCACCCGCTGGAACCACCGCGGCCACGACGCGGCGTCGGCGGCGGCGCCGGTGTCCTTCACGCGTTCGGCGATGATCGAGTCGATCAGCGCCTGTTCGCGGCGGCGCTTCGCGGGCA
>JBEVLS010000155.1:0-4686 GCA_040509015.1 Microbacterium sp. | reverse complement strand
ACGGTCGCCCGGTCGTCCTCGGCGCAGACGGTCCCGTCACCGGCGGCTATCCGGTCATCGCGGTCGTGACGGATGCCGCGCTCGACCTGCTGGCGCAGGCGCGGCCGGGCACGCGCATCCGCTTCCGGCACGCACGCCCGACCGGCTGAGCGTCAGTCGGCCTCTTCGAGCAGGTCGGCCGTCGCGCGCAGGATCGAGACGATCGCGGCGTTGCGCTTCGCGTCGGCGCGCGGCGCAGGGCCCTTCGGCTCGGGTTGCACGACGCCGCCGAGGTCGATCACCGGCGCCAGGAGGAGGCGCTCGGCGAGAGCGTCGTCGGCCGTGAGGAGCGGGGTCTGCGTGCGGTCGCCGAGCGATCCGACGACCTCGTTGACGAATTCGCGGTTCGTCCGCGCCGTGCCGTCGCCGAGGACGCCGAGCGCCGCCTTCGTGAAGACGCCCTGACCGTTGCGCTCCATCGCGACCTCGTTCGGAAGGCACGCGCTGATGAGCACTTCGCGCCGCGCGATCAGCGGCCGGTTGCGCGTCGTGTTGCGCGACACGGACGTCTCGACCGAGCGCTGGAGAGCGCGGGCCTCCTCGCGGTGCGGGTCGTCGACGGGCACGGTCCGCGTGCGCAGATAGGCGTCGATGAGGTCCTTGTCGCGCCGGGCGAGGCGGGGGCGCTCCTGGCCGGTCGGGGCGGGCGGCTGCGGTCGATCGCCCCGGCTGACCGTGCCGGAGTGGCACGAGTCGAACAGGAGCGTGAGTGCGACGCCCTCGGGGATCAGATCCCAGACCTGGGCCAGATCGTCGTCGATGATCAGGCTGCCGTCCCGGAAGTCGACCGGGCAGATCGCCTCGTCCATCGCGCCGAACTCGTCGACTTCGTCCCCGTCCTCGTCGGGCACGTAGGTTCCGTGTCCCGAGTACTGGATCGCGACGACGTCGCCTGCCTGCGACGTCGTGACCAGGTCGATCATCGCGGCGAGGATCGCGTCCCGCGTGGCACCGTCGTCCAGAAGCTGCTCGACGGTGAACTTCTCCTTCTCGAGCGCCGCACTCCACGAGAGCGCGTCGGGGACGCAGCCCTCCAGCCGATCGCGGCCGTCGGGGTAGGCGTTGATGCCGATGCACAGGCCACGCCGGCGCCCGGCCGCCGCACGGGGTCCGCCCTGCGGCGTCGGCGGTGCGGGCGGCGCCGGTTCGACGCTGCGCGCCCGCGCGGGGTAGGGCGTCGGATCGTCGATGCCGGTGATCCGCCGCAGGATGCTCTCCATCGTCGGCCGGTCGTTGTCGAAGTCGCCGTGCGAGGTGGCCGTGCTGGCGCTGCGGACATCGGCGGTGATCGGACTCAGGACGAGCCGGTCCGTCTGCGCCGCGAGGTACCGCTTCGTGCGCTCGCTCGAGCGGATGTGCGCCGCCATGCCGAGGATCGCGGCATCCCGTTCCGCCTCGAAGGACCGTGACACGAGGTAGAGGAGCGACTTGCGGTAGAGCCCGAAGCAGCTGTCGTCCTTCTCCGTGTCCTCGTTCATCGTGAAGATCGACAGGTCCCGGATGTCGCCGGCCTCGGCGGCCGGGAGGAGCGTCGCCTCGAAGGTGTCCAGGCGCACCGCCGGCGCGAGCAGCGACACGGACTCGAACGGCTTCGCGCCCGCCTCGATCGCCTTCGGCACGAAGAACGAGTGGAAGATCGAGCCCGCGCTGTGACCCACGGCGTGCAGGCGGATCTCGCCGGGCTCGCCCCGAGGATGCGCTCCCACGTAGGCGGCGAGTTCGGCCGCCAGCACCGCAGCCCCGCCGTCGCCGACCGAGTTGGCCGTCGCGTCGAGCTTCATGTCGCCCCACACCGAACGACCGCCCAGCAGTCGGGCGACGCTCTCGATCACGCCGTCGGTGACATCGGTGAAGCCCCGGGAGCCGGGCTTGCGGCGCAGCACGACGTCGGCCAGTGCGGTCCAGATCCCGGTCTCCCACACGATGTGGATCGGATAGACGCCGTTCTCCTTCCACCACGCGACCTGCGCGTGCGCCGTCTCGAGGCCGGCCTTCCTGTCGACGAGACCGCCGTGCGCGTAGATCACGACGGGCAGCGGACCTTCCGGGTGCTTCTTCGCGAACTCGCCGATGTCCTTCACGATCCGACGGATGTCGGCGACGGTCGTCGCGAATTCCTCGATCGTGCTCGGCTTCGCCGTGGACGATGCGGCGAGCACGCCGTCCTGCGTGGCGATGACGTGCGGGCGCAGGGCGGCGAGCGCCGCGGGCGTCAGCGGCGATCCGCCACGCTCGACGTCGATGGTGGGGGTGGGCATGGGGCTCCTTCGTGGTCGTTCGGTGGTGTCGGGGTCACGCGGGCACGCGATGGGCGTTCGGGTGGGCGAAGACGGTGAAAGCGAGGAACGTGAGGTCGTCGGCTTTGCTCGCGGCGGTCCTCGCGCGGGCGGTCGCGGTGGCGACGGTGGCCCCCTCGTCCAGGAAGGCCTCGTAGAAGACGGAGACGAACGTCGAGGCGACGTCGTCGCGCACGGCCCAGCTGCAGCCGATGAACGCCCCGGCCCCTCCGCGCAGGAAGGCCTCCGCGAAACCGCCGAGACCTGCCTTGCCGGACTGCAGCCGGCCGACGTCGCAGGCGCTCAGGAAGACGAGCGGTCCGCGGGTGTCGGAATCCCGGATCGCCCGGTCGGGCAGGTCGCGCCGCACGTCGGCGTCCAGATAGCTCGCACTCGGATCGGAACCGGCGTCGTCGAACAGCGCCAGGAGGAGCTGCTGCCCCCGCGGGTCGTCGGTCTTCCAGCGCCCGTGGCCGGCGAAGTGGAGCAGGTCGAACTCTTTCGACACGACGGCGCTGATGTCCTGCGCGCGCGACGCGGAGAGAGGCTCGATCCCGAGGCGGGAGCGCAGGACCCTGATCTCGTCGATCGTCCGGTCGAGCTGCAGTGCGTTCTCGGCGTACTCCGGCGCGATGCTGATCGAGTGGTCGGGGCGGATGACGATCTCTTCGGGCCGCGCCGTGTCGTGCACCCAGCGCACGAGGCCCGCCTCGGCGAGGAAGCGGCTCCGTCCGTCGTCGTCCGCGGGCGCGGGCGGCGCGACGGCGATGATCTCCCACGGCAGGTCGAGCTCTCCGGAGGTCTGCACGATCAGGCCGTCGAGGTCGTCCCTGTGCTTCCACAGCAGCGCGCCGACGTCGGCGCCGAACAGGCGGCCCGCGAGCGAGCGACCCTCTTCGGTGAGACGCCTGCGCGCCTCGACCGGTCGCAGAGTCGGATCCGCGATGCCGTCGACGTGATCGCGGATCGCGCGGAGTCGGTTGTAGAGGATGTCGACGAAGCGCGCCTTGTTCCCGATCCGCTCGGTGTGCGATGCGCTCTCCCCGTCGATGGTGGCGGTGATGCGCAGCGACGAGACGCCGCCGGCGATGGATTCGTCCACGCTCAGCGTCGGGAGGCTCACGATGTCGGACGGTCTGCCGGACACCTGTGCGGGGACCCGGACCGGCTTCGAGGGGATCCGGCTGCCCGCCGCGTGGATCGTGGCGCGCACCCGCATCGTCGCGAGCGGCAGGGCGACGGGGGACTGGCGCACGAGCACCGACACCTCGGCCCGGCCGACGTCGACCGGGAGGAGCGCGAAGGTCACGACCGCGATGTCGGTCGCTCCGGCGGGCAGCCGCATGCGACGGGTGGCACGGGTGCGCGGCGCCCGGGCGATGCCGCGGGTGGCGATCGTGACGTCGACGGGTCGATCCGGGTCGATCGGGACGACGGCCTTCGCCCGAGCGGCACCGGCCGTCGCGACGAGCCGCGTGCGCGACAGGCGCACGGTGAGCACGAACGGCTCGTCCTCCACGAGGTGCTCGGGCATCTCGGCGTCGATGTGCGCGCGGGTGAGCGCCCGCGGGGGCCTCCGACTCCTCGGTTCCGCGCCCGGCGGTGGCGCCGCGCGCGGCGGCGCTCCGGGCACCGGGGCATCCGGCGGCGCGGCGTCGGCGTTCATGGGGCCCGCCCCGCGTCCGTCGTCCCACGGCGGCGGAGGAGGAGTCATGTCCGCCCTCGCCGCCCACCGTCGCCAGAAGGATTCGGCGGCCTCCCGATCGACGAAGTCGAGCACGAGGATGACGACCGGCGCATCCGGGAGGGCGAGGGGCGGCAGCAGGGCCGTCCACAGGTCGCCCTCCGAGAAGCTCCACTCCGCGAGACGCACGCGGTCGCCGCAGACGATCGCGACCAGCGTCCGCTCGCGATCGACGTCGCCGCGCACCTCGAGCCGGGCGGGTTCGAGACCGGGGGAGACGACCTCGAACGCATGCCGGACCGATGCGCCGCCCGGTTCGGGGACGGATCCGACCACGGAGCGCACGACGACTCCCTCGCCGAGCACCCGCGCATCCCCCCGCGGCCGCACTCCGTCTGGAGACATCCCGAGCCCTTTCGCGACAGTTCCCTCGCCGCGGCGGGCACGTCGCGGTGCCCTCTATGAGCGGAGTCCGAGGGCGCTGATACGCCAAGCCGGAGAGTTCCGGATGCCGGGAACGCCGGAATCGCGGCGCATTCCGCCGACGTCGCGCGGTTATACCGCAGCATCCGAAGAATTTCAAGAATCCGACTGGACAGGTGCCCGACGACGACGTATAGTTGGTAGTTGCGCTCTGGATCCCCCTGCCCTCATATGGTGGTCGGCTGTACCTGTGTGCCCCCGTCT
>JBEVLS010000154.1:0-4708 GCA_040509015.1 Microbacterium sp. | reverse complement strand
GACATCGCCTCGACGATCGCGGTCACCGTCTCGGGATCCTCCGAGAAGAACTCGCGCGCCCACGACGCGGTCACCTCGCCGACGTCGACCGACGGATCGCGGGCGAGGGCTGCCGCGAGCTGCGTGTTGAGTTCGCTCAGCTGCCAGAACCCGGCCTTGAGATAGAGGATCATCGGACCAGCGCGCCAGGGTCCGCCGTCCTGCGTCCACGTCCAGACGCCCTCGATCGCGGGATTCTCGGCGAGCAGCGTCCGCAGCGCCCACTGGTATTCGGCGCCGAGGTCGTTGGGGAATGCGCCGAGCGACTCGAACTCGCGCTTGCTCTGCAACTCGACGATGCGGCGCTGCTCGCCCGACGCGAGCGTGTCGTTGAGCGGCAGCCACGAGTAGAAGTCGCCGAGCGTGTACTTGGTCGAGACGATCAGGGAGGGCGAATCGAGACCGTCGAGCACCGCGGCGTAGGAGTCCGCCGACGTGTGCATGTCTCCGACGTCGCCGATGCCGACGCTCCACGTGCGGAAGATCACCTCGCGGCCCGACACCTCGGCCTGGTCCGTGTAGGCCTCGAGCATCGTCCGCACGGCCTCGGGCGTGCGGACCGCGATCTCGGAGTAGTAGTCCCAGCCGGGTTCCTGGTAGATCGACCCGCCCTCGCCGATGCGGATCAGGATGCCCGAGAGTCCGGGCTCGGCGGCGTAGAGCTCGTCCAGGCCCTCCGCGTAGGTCTGCCACAGCCGCGGGTCCTCCGTGTCGAGGGATCCGAGCCGCGCCGTGAACCAGTCGTCCATCGTGGGCGTGAGGGTGGGCATGTCGGTCCGCAGGAACACCTGGACGCCGAGCTCGGCGGCGCGGTCCCAGAAGGGGCCGAAGGCCTCGCGGAGGGCGAGGGAGCGCGCCACGTGCGGATCGTCCGAGGGGTAGATCGGACCGCCCTCGACCTCGTCGAACGTGGCGTACTCGACGAAACCGGGCCATGCGACGGCGTTGTAGCCGTTCTCGAGGGAACGCGCGAGGAACGTCTCCCAGTCCTCGCGCGCCTCGCTCAGCGCGGCCTCGTCGATATAGGGCGCGTCCTCGAGGTAGACGTCCTCGAAGGCGCGCGACACGTGCGAGTAGTCGGTGCCGTCCGCCCACTGGGCCGGGTCCGCGTCGACGCCGACCGCGCCCAGGTCGACCATGCGGAAGGGCAGAGCGGATGCCGCGTGCGCCCCGGCGAGCGCAGTGACGTCCTCGCCCGTGCGGACGGCCTTCGCGATGTCGTACAGACCGCGGACGGCCCCCTCCTCGGTCGCGGCGACGATCGTCAGGCTGTCGGGCGCAGCGTCGAGTCGGTAGGAGTCCCTCGCCCCCGACCCCGCCGGGAACACCGGGGCGACCCAGGGCTCCTCGATCCGGACGGCCAGCGTCGCCGCGCCGGACGTCTCGGATGCGGCCCGCGCGGCATCCTTCACCGTCTCGGCCGCCAGCGCGATGCGCGGGTCGTCGGGCACGTCGCCGATGGAGATGAGCGGTGCCGGCACGGTCGCGGCGACGAGCGGGACCACGGGCTCGGCCGGCGTCATCTGCGCGGACGCCTCGGTGCGGATGCCGAGCGCGTCGCCCACGACGACGCCGATTCCCGCGCCGAGAGCGAGGAGCACGACGGCGGTCACGACCGCGAGGATCCCCCGCCGCGTCGCCGTCGCCATGGACCGAGCCTAGAGCGTCGGGGGGACGCGTCTCGTCTCGGTCGGCCCACCTCGCTCAACGGCCGTGGGCGCGGATCCACCCACGCCGGTCGGCGAGCAGGTGCCGCGAGACGGAACGCGGGTCAGCTGCTGCCGAGCGTGGCCCGCACGATCCCCGCCGCGGCGAGCGCCTCGGCCGCCAGCTTGCGCTTGAGCTCGATCGACTGGCCGATCTCGGTGGCCAGGAGCGGACGCTTGCGCACGAGTTCGTCGACCGTCGCCAGCGGAACCACCATGACGGTGAGCACCTCGGCGGCGATCGCCGTGGTGAGGGTCTTCTCGCGCGTGAGGGCGGTCTGCCCGATGTAGTCGCCGGGCTCGACCGTCGAGAACTCGATGCGTCCGCCGGCGGCCTCGACCGCGATGCGCGCGTGACCCTGGACGACGAAGCGGATGTCGTTCGGCATCACGCCCGACGGCTGCACGATCTCGCCCATGCCGTAGCGCTCGAGCTTGGCAGTGCCGAGCACGAGCTCGCGCTCGCCTTCGCCGAGGTGGAGCGTGGGTCCGACGACCTCCAGCGCGCGCTCGAGCTGCGCGGGTTCGGCGATCGGGTCGGTCGCATCGCCGTCGAGAGCGAGACCACGCCGGCGCGCGGCGTACCAGAGCCACGCGAGATACAGGCTCATCGCCTGCTGGGCCGTGGCCGGGCCTTGCACGGGGAGCGTCACGCTGTAGGCACCGGCTCCGGCGTACTCGGCGGATGCACGCTCGTCGGCGACGCGCATCGGCAGCGAATCGGCGACCTCGACGAGCAGTCCGATGACCTCGTGCGGCGGGTCGTCCGTGGTGAACTTCACGCTCGTCGAGATGTGGTGCGGGCCTTCGGGCTGGCTCAGGTTCGTGAACGAGGCGCCCGACAGGCTGGAGTTCGGCATGATCTGGATGCCCGAGCCGGTGTCGATGTGGACCGCTCGCCAGTTGACCTCGATCACGCGGCCCCGCACGCTGCCGACCTCGAGCCAGTCGCCGATCTTGAACGGCTGCTCGAACAGCAGCAGGAGGCCCGAGATGACGCCGCCGACCGCGTTCTGCAGCGCGAGGCCGACCACGATGCCGGTGACGCCGAGCGTCGCGATGAGTCCGCCGACATCGGCGTTCCACACCCACTGGAAGAGGAACGCGAGGCCGACGACGACGAGGAGCAGCCGGACGATCTCGATGAAGATCGACGGGATGCGCTCACGCCACGACCCGACCTTCGCGTTGGCGAAGAGGGCGACGTTGAACGCCGACAGCACGAGCAGGATCACGAGGAAGCCGAGAACCGTCGCGACGACCCGGGGCCACGCGTTCTCCTGATCCGACTGGAACGCGAACGCCAGCAGGGCGAACAGCGCCGCGACGGGTATGACCCAGTTGCGCAGCAGCCGCAGCGGCCCTGCCACGGGGCTGTTGCGGCGCGAGAGGGCGCCGATGACCTCGGTGAGGATCACGAGCAGCAACGGGACCGCGACCGCGATCCCCACGGCCCACCAGATCCACGCGTCCGTCAGCACGAGCATGGCTACTCGATCCTCCAGACCGTCTGCGTCTTGCCCTGCAGCTCGACCGTGCCGACCTCGGCGAAGACGACCGAGTCCTGCAGGCGATCGCGCACGGCCTGGCTCACGTAGATGCCGGGCTCTCCCGTGACGCTCCTCACGCGGTAGGCGAGGCTCACGGCATCGCCCCACAGGTCGTAGGCGAGGCTCGCGCGCCCCACCAGACCGCTCGTCACGGTGCCGGCGTCGACACCGGCGCGCAGATCGATCGAGGTGCCGTGCTGGGAGTTGAACCGGTCGACGACCTGTCTCATCTCGCGTGCGAAGTCGACGGCGCGGCGCACGTTGTCGACGCGCGGGACGATGAGCCCGGATGACGCGAGATAGCCGCCGCGCAGGGTGCGCACCTTCTCGACGCCGGTCTTCTGGGCCGCTTCGTCGAAGCCGCGCATGAGCAGGTTCAGCTGGGTGATCTCATCCGCCCCCGAGAGGCCCTGCGAGTGCTCGTCGAAGCCCACGAGCTCGGCGAAGACGACCGAGACGTTGTCGTGCTCTTCGGCGATCGTCTCCTCGCCCTTCTTGTAGCGCTCGGCGACCGTCTCGGGCATCAGGGTGAGCAGCAGCTTCTGGTTCTCCTCGCGCTGCGCGTCGATGAGCTCCTGCTTGATCCGAAGGCTCGCCGCCATGTCGTTGAAGGCGTTGCCGAGGTCGCCGAACTCGTCGCGCGAACCCTGCGGCACCTGAACGGCCAGGTCGCCCCCGGCCACCCGGCGTACTGCGGTCACGAGGTTCTTGATCGGCCGTGTGAAGACCTGGGCGAGCAGGAGGGATGCCACGCTCACCGCGAGCAGGATGCCGAGCGTCGACAGCACGAGGTTGCGCGTGAAATCGGTCACAGGAGCGAAGGCCTCGCTCGAGTCGATGCGCGCGACCGCGACCCAGTCCAGTCCCTCGATATCCAGCGGCGTATAGGCGGTGATGCTCTCGCCGCCGACGTAATCCTGCGAGATCGACGTGCCCGTGTTGCCGAGGTTCGCCTCACGGACCGAGAGGTAGTCCACAGGCTGCAGCAGCACCGTGCCGTTGACCTCGACGATACGGTTCGCGATGGTCGGCGCGGTCCCGTTCGCGATCACGGCGTCCGCATACTCGTCCGGGTGTTCTACGAGCTCGCGCGACGAGCTGCGCATCAGGCCGTCGCGACCCGCGAGGTACACCTCGCCGGTGCGGCCGAGCCCCTGGTCCGCCCACTGCTCGTCGCCGGTCATCGTGCCGTTGATCGTCTCAAGCGGCACCTGCACGGCGAGCGCTCCCGTGATCGCCGAGTCATTGCCGATCGGCGAGACGACCCAGAGCGTCGGCACACCCAGCGACGGCACCCAGCGCTCGAAGTCGGTCGTCGCGAGGGCGTTGACCGATGCCGTGGCGATCGTGTCGCGGTAGGCATCGGCCAGAAGCGAGTCCCGATACGGTCCCGTCTCGAGGTTCGTACCCAGG
>JBEVLS010000153.1:0-8390 GCA_040509015.1 Microbacterium sp. | reverse complement strand
GGAGGGCGCGCAGCGACAGCTCGGAGTAGCCGCGGATCGATGCGAGCGGCGTGCGCAGTTCGTGGCTCGCGTCGGCGACGAAGGCGCGCATGCGCTCCTCGTTGCGCTGACGCGCGTCGAGGGATGCCGCGACATGGTCGAGCAGCGTGTTCAGCGATTCGCCGACACGACCCACCTCGGTGCGCGGGTCCGCCTCAGCGGCCGGCACCCGCTCGGCGATCGTGACCTCGCCCTGGTCCAGGGGCATCTTCGAGACGCGTTCCGCGGTCGCGGCGACCGCGCGCAGGGGCGCGAGTCCGGCGCGGATCGTCCAGGCGGTCGCGACCCCGAGCAGCAGCAGGCCGCCGAGCGTGAGCAGCGCGATGGTGGTGAGCATCTGGCCGATCGTCGCGGCGACGTCGTTGCGCGATACGCCGACGACGACGGCCGCGGGACCGATCGAGAACTTCTCGATGCGATACGTCCCCACGTCGTCGATCGACACGACGAGGGGCCCGTCGGAGTCCAGGCCGTCGGCGATCGCGGTGATCTGGTCGTCGTCGAGTTCGACGACGGCGCCGTCGTCGTCGATGACGGCGGCCGTGGGCTGTCCGGGCACGGTCTCGACCGCGAGCAGGGTGCCGTACGACAGCGGGCCTCGGTCGCCGATGAGGTCGGCGGCGGTGAAGCCGGAGTTGAGCTGGGGGGTGATCCAGATCGCGGTGCGGGCCGAGAGCGCCCTGAGCTCTTCGTTCAGCCGCCCCTCGAGCACGCTTCCGAGGATCGCGCTCATCGCCACGGCGACGAGCACGAGGATCAGCGAGACGATCGAGACCACCGTGACGATGAGTCGACGCTGGAGGGTCCAGGGCCTGCGGGATGCCGCGGCATCCGTCGTCGTCGGCGCATCTGCGACCGCGTCCGCGACGTCGCTCGTCACTGGGGCGCCTTGATCATGTAGCCGACCCCGCGCACCGTGTGGATGAGCGGTTCGCGGCCCGCGTCGATCTTCTTGCGCAGGTAGGAGATGTAGAGCTCGACCACCGATGAGCGGCCGCCGAAGTCGTAGTTCCACACGCGGTCGAGGATCTGCGCCTTCGACACGACGCGCCGCTGGTTGCGCATGAGATAGCGCAGCAGCTCGAACTCGGTGGCCGTGAGCTCGATCTCGGCACCGGAGCGCTCGACCTCGTGGCTGTCCTCGTTGAGAGTGAGGTCGGCCACGCGCAGGATCGGATCGGCTCCGCTCGCATGTGCCGTACCCGCCCGGCGCATCAGGCCGCGCAGCCTCGCCACCACCTCTTCGAGGCTGAAGGGCTTCGTGACGTAGTCGTCGCCGCCGGCGGTGAGGCCCGCGACGCGATCGGAGACGGCATCCTTGGCGGTCAGGAACAGCACGGGAACGTCGTCGCCGGACTGGCGGAGGCGCTGCAGCACGGCCATGCCGTCGAGGTCGGGCATCATGACGTCGAGCACCATCGCGTCGGGCTCGAACTCCCGCGCCGCCTGCAGCGCCTGCAGGCCCGAGGCGGCCGTCTTGACGTCCCAGCCCTCCATCCGCAGCGCCATCGAGAGGAGGTCGGTCAGCATCTGCTCGTCGTCGACGACGAGGACGCGCAGCGCCGATCCGTCGGGGCGGCTGAGAGCAGTGGCAGGCATCGTCATGCCACCATCCTGAACCCCTTGCTATGCGATTCCTATGGAGGGGGCTATGGGATGCCTGTGAGTCGGGCGCATACGTTCCTCATAACCTGCGCTGATCTTTCGCATCGCCGCCATTCCTAGCGTCGTGCGGGACGGATGGCCGCCGGGGCCTTCCGGGAGGAGACCCATGTACGGCACATATCTGCGGCGCGAGCTCACCGGCCGCAAGAAGCAGACCATCGTGGTCGCGGCAGGACTGGCGATCGCGATCGCGCTCGTGATGATCGTGAGCGCCCTCGCCGCCGGCGTCCGCGACGCGCAGGCGCAGGCGCTCGAATCCGTCTACGGCGTCGGCACCGACATCACCGTGACGGGCGCCGCGTCCGAGCCGGGCGAAGGCGGCGGACCGCGATTCGAGTTCGACGAGGATGCCGGCGCCACGGGCGAGGACGGCACGACGGCGCTGAGCCAGTCGCGCCTCATGGCCGATCCGATGCGCTCGACGCTCGACGCGGGAGTGCTCGCGACCGTGACCGGAGTCGACGGGGTCGCCGCGGCATCCGGAGCGCTCAGCCTCACCAACTCGACCTTCGCGGGCGAGCTGCCCGAGCGTCCCGACGACTCGGCGGACGGCGCGACCGGCCAGGGCGCACCGCCGCAGGGCGAAGCCGGTGGCGGGGGCGGATTCGGCGGCGGCTCGTTCGACGTCGACTCGTTCACGGTCCTCGGGATCGAACCCGCCGCGACCGCGGTCGGGCCCCTGTCGGCGGTGACCCTCGCCGACGGCCGAACCCTCGACGCCGACGACGCGGGTGCGAACGTCGCCGTGCTGGACGCGACGTACGCCGCCACCGCGGCACTCGCCGTCGGCGATGCCATCGACGTGGGCGGCACCGAGCTCGAGGTCGTCGGGATCGTCGCATCGACCTCGGACGAGGCGGACACCGCCGCGAACGTCTACATCCCGCTCGACGTCGCGCAGACCCTCTCGGGTGCGGGCGCGGTCGTGTCGACGGTGTACGTGCAGGCCGAGTCCTCGGATGCCATCGCCGCCGTGCAGACGGCTCTGCAGGACGAGCTCCCCGACGCCACCGTCAGTTCGCAGTCCGATCTCGCCGCGACGGTCTCGGGCTCCCTGTCGAGCGCGTCGACGCTCATCACGAACCTGGGCACGTGGCTGTCGGTCATCGTGCTCGTCGTGGCGCTCGCGCTCGCGGTGCTCTTCACCGTCTCGGGCGTCTCGCGCCGCACGCGGGAGTTCGGCACGCTCAAGGCGATCGGCTGGTCGAACGGTCGCGTCGTCGGTCAGGTGGCGGGCGAATCGGTCGTCCAAGGACTCATCGGCGGCGCCGTGGGGCTCGTCCTGGGCTTCGCCGGCATCTGGATCATCAACCTCGTCGCGCCGACGATCTCGACGGCCCCTGCGGCCGACACCGCGACGCAGGGCGGACCGGGCGGGGGTACGGGACCCGGCGGCGGAACCTTCGGCGACGCCGTCTCGCAGGGTGCGAGCGACATCGTGCTCCACGCACCGCTCACCCTCTGGGTCGTCCTCGCGGCCGTCGGCATCTCGGTGCTCGGCGGAGCCCTCGCCGGCGCCTTCGGCGGATGGCGTGCCGCCCGGCTGAGTCCGGCCGAAGCACTGCGCTCGGTCGGCTGAGGCATCCGATCACCATGTACGACACGACAGGAGACGACAGCATGACCATGACCGACACCACGGGACAGACGATGACGGATGCCGCGACCGCCCCGCTCTACCGCCTGACCGACGTCACCCGCACCTACCGACAGCGCGACCGCATCGTCACGGCGCTCGCGGGGGTGGACCTGGACATCGAGGCGGGCGACTTCGTCACGATCCAGGGGCCGACGGGCGGCGGCAAGTCCACGCTGCTGCAGCTGCTCGGCGCCCTCGACCGACCGACGTCGGGATCGGTGATGCTCGGCGCGACCGACATCGCCGAGGCGTCGGCCGCCGAGCTCGGGCGCCTCCGGGCGACCGAGATCGGCTTCGTGTTCCAGGGGTTCAACCTCATCCCCACCCTCACCGCGCACGAGAACGTCGACATGGCCCTCGAGCCGCTGCGGCTGCCGAAGACGGAGCGGGCGCGGCGCGTCACCGAGGCGCTCACGCACGTCGGGCTCGCCGACCGCGCCGACCATCGGCCGGGGGAGCTCTCGGGGGGTCAGCAGCAGCGCGTGGCGATCGCCCGCGCGATCGTCAAACGGCCGCGCGTGCTGCTGGCCGACGAGCCGACCGGCAACCTCGACGAGAGCATGCGCGACGAGATCCTCGCGGTGCTGCAGGCCCTGAACGACGAGGGACTCACCCTCATCGTCGTGACCCACGATTCGGCGGTCGCACAGCGCGCGAAGCGCCGGCTGCGCCTCGAGCGGGGGAGGGTGCGCGACATCACGCGCTGAGCAGGATCACCCCGCGGCGCGGGCGTGGACGGCGATGCGATCGAACAGCGCATCGAGGTCCGCGTCCGTGCCCTGCTCGTCGGGGTGGGCGTCGTAGTGCGCGACGATCCGCCGGGCGCCCTCGTCGAACGTCGTCGTGGTGGTGAACTCGGGCACGAGTGCGGTGACCTTCGCGTTGTCGAACACCATCGAATGCGCTTTGTCGCCGACGAGGGTCGGGCCGAGGTCGGGCGCGAACGCCGCGATCGTCTCGGACGCGACGTGCACGAACTCGGGATCGGACACACCGGCGGCGTCCGCCAGCCAGCCGTAGATCCGGTTCCAGGTGGGCGCGTGCGACCCGGTGATCGTGAAGTCCTCGCCGATCGCGTCGCGGTTGCCCAGCAGACCCGAGAACGCCACGGCGACGTCGTCGGCGTGCGTGATCGTCCACTGGCTCGTGCCGTCGCCGTGCACGATGACGGGCTTCCCCTCGCGCATCCGGACGATGTCGGTCCACCGTCCGAGCGTCGGGATCATCCGCTCGTCGTACGTGTGCGACGGGCGCACGATCGTGATCGGCAGGTTCCGCTCGCGCTTCGCGTCCCACAACAGGTCCTCGCAGGCGATCTTGTCGCGGGAGTACTGCCAGAACGGATTGCGAAGCGGCGTGCGCTCGGTGACCGGCAGCAGGGCCGGGGGCTTCTCGTACGCCGACGCCGAGCTCACGAAGACGTACTGGCCGGTGCGCCCCTCGAAGACCTCGAGGGCGGATGCCACGTGCTCGGGCGTGAACGAGAGGAAGTCGGCGACGGCGTCGAACTCGGCATCGCCGACAGCGGCGCGGACGGCGTCGGTGTCGCGGACGTCGGCGGTCAGCTCGCGCACGCCGTCCGGCACGGGCCTGCGCGCCGTCCCCCTGTTGAGGATCGTCACGTCGTGTCCGCGCTCGAGCGAGCGTCGCACGCTCGCCGCGCTGATGGTCCCGGTGCCGCCGATGTAGAGGATGCTGGTCACGTCTCCGACCCTACCGACGTCGCGGTGGCCCCGGCCGCCCCGGAGGATCGTAGGGTGAGCCCATGGCATTGATCGACACGGCCGTCTACCTCGACGGGGCTCGCATCGCCGAGGGCATCGCGCCGGCCGAGGCGATCCGTCTCGCCCGCGAGCGCGGCGGCATCGTGTGGATCGGTCTGCGCGGGCCCGACCCCGCCGAGCTCGACGAGCTGGTCGAGCCGCTGGCGCTGCATCCGCTCGCCATCCGCGACAGCCACAAGGGGCACCAGCGCTCGAAGCTCGAGCAGTTCGGCGACATGGTCTATCTCGTCGTCCAGCCCGCGCGGTACATCGACGAGACCGAGCGGGTGGAGTCCTCGGAGGTCGACATCTTCGTCGGCGCGGACTTCGTCGTGACGGTGCAGGACGACGACTTCGTCGACACCGCCGCGGTGCAGGCCGACATCGAGACGCATCCCGAGATCCTCCGCAAGGGCACGTACGGCATGGTCTGGGCGCTGATGTCGTCGATCATCTCGGGCTACGGTCCGGTGCTCGACGGCGTCGAGAACGACATCGACGAGATCGAGGAGGAGATCTTCTCCGAGGCTCCCAAGGTGTCCCGGCGCATCTTCGCCCTGCAGCGCGAGGTGATCGATCTGCAGCACGCGACCGACCCGCTCGGCGACATGCTGGACCGGCTGCAGCAGATCGTCGCCCGATCGACCAACACGGCATCCGCGCCCGCCTTCCACGACCTCGACGACCATGCGACCCACGTCATCGACAAGGTGCGCGGATTCCGCGCCACGCTCGACAACGCCCTCACGGTGCACGCGAGTCTCGTCGACCAGCAGAGCAACGCCGAGATGAAGCGCCTGACCGAGTTCGGCATCCAGCAGAACGACCAGGTCAAGAAGATCTCGTCGTGGGCGGCGATCCTGTTCGCCCCGACGCTGGTCGGAACGGTCTACGGCATGAACTTCGACAACATGCCCGAGCTGCACTGGGCCTACGGCTACTACATCGCGCTGGGCCTCATGGCGGCCACGAGCGTCACCCTCTACCTCGTGTTCAAGCGCCGCGGCTGGCTCTGACCTTTCGCGTGTCGGCGGGGAGGTCTACCGTGTCGGCATGACGATCGCAGACCTTCGCTCCGCCGTGCCCGGAGTCGTCGCTCGAGGCGACCACGACTGGGATTCCGCACGCCGATTCCACTCGGGGATCGGCGAGCCCGACGCCGTCGTGCGCGCTCGATCGGTGGCCGACGTGCAGGCCGCGGTCCGCTGGGCCTCGGCCTCGGGCCTCTCCGTCATGGCGCGCGGAGGCGGGCACAGCGCGTGGGGCGCCCTGCCGGGCGGCGTCACGATCGATCTGTCCGCGCTCGCCGGGATCGACGTGGACGGCACGCTCGTACGCGTCGGCGGCGGCGCGACGTGGGCCGCTGTCGCGCACGAGCTCTCGGGCCACGGCCTCGGCCTCAGCTCGGGCGACACCGCCTCGGTCGGCGTCGGCGGCCTCACCCTGGGCGGCGGCATCGGATGGATGACGCGGGCCTGGGGCCTCGCGATCGACCAGCTCGTCGGCGCGCAGGTCGTGACCGCCGAGGGCGATGTCGTCGAAGCGACCGAGACCGCGAACGCCGACCTGTTCTGGGCGCTCCGCGGCGGCGGCGGCAACGTCGGCGTCGTGACGCGCTTCGACTTCCGTGCCCACGAGCTGCCCGCCGTGGTCTTCGCGTCCTATGCGGTCGAGGGCGACGCTCGTCCGATCCTCGCCGCGCTCCGCGATGCGATGGCGGGCGCCCCGCGCGAGCTCACCGTCACCTACATGGACGTGCCGCCGATGGATCCGAGCGCACCCGCCGGAGCGACGATCACGGCGTGCTGGACGGGCGACGACGAAGACGCCGCCCGCTCCGCCCTCGAGCCGATCGCGTCCGCTCCGGGGGTCACCGAGACCGAGTTCGGGGTCCGCGGCTACCCCGACATCCTGCTCGAGATGCCCGAGGCCGACCCCGACCAGCCGATGCCGGGCTTCGTCGGCGGCAACACGCTCGTCCGCGACCTCGGCGACGAGGTGATCGACCTTCTCGCGGGCTTCCGTGAGGCCCACGGCGCGTCGGTGCTCTTCCTGCGCTCGCTCGGAGGCGCCTACGGCGATGTGGCCGACGGCGCCACGGCCTTCGGTCCGCGCGATGCGACGTGGTTCGCGATGGCGGGCGCCTTCGACATCCCCGGTCTGCTCGGCGACGACGAGCGTGCCGCGGCCGTGCGGGCGTGGAGCGAGGTCGAGGCGCTCGGCGACGGGGTGTACGGCAACTTCACGACGTCGACCGAGCCCGGCTGGGTCGAGCGGATGTACCCGCCGGCGATCCTCGAGCGCCTCGGCGAGGTCAAGCGCGCGTGGGACCCCGGCAACGTGTTCTCGCGAAACCACAACGTCCTCCCCGCCTGAGCGGGAAGGACGTCGCGGAGTGACCGGGTCGAAGGGTCAGTGCGTGTCTTCGGCCTCGATCTCGGTGCGGTCGCCCGACCACAGGGTGTGGAACGTGCCGGGCTTGTCGATGCGCTTGTAGGTGTGCGCTCCGAAGAAGTCGCGCTGACCCTGGATGAGGGCGGCGGGCAGGCGCTCGGCGCGCAGCCCGTCGTAGTACGCGAGCGACGACGAGAACGCGGGGGCGGGGATGCCGGCGGTCGCGGCCGTCGCGACGATGCCGCGCCACGAGTCCTGGGCGCGTCCGAGCGCTTCGACGAAGTACGGCGCCGTGAGCAGGACGGGCAGCTCGGGGGTCTCGGCGTACGCGTCGGCGATGCGGTTGAGGAACTGGGCGCGGATGATGCATCCGCCGCGCCAGATCTTCGACACGGCGCCCAGGTCGATCGACCAGTCGTACTCGGCGGCGCCGGCGCGGATCTCGTCGAAGCCCTGCGAATACGCGACGATC
Organism: Microbacterium sp.; assembly: GCA_040509015.1. Classification (GTDB taxonomy): domain Bacteria; phylum Actinomycetota; class Actinomycetes; order Actinomycetales; family Microbacteriaceae; genus Microbacterium. The sequence continues at coordinate 418 of JBEVLS010000153.1, read as the reverse complement.
TTCGAGGCGTACAGCGCGAGGCGCACCTCTTCGATGAACGCGTCCGCGTCGTCGACCTTCAGTCCCTCGACCGGGCCGGGCAGCTCGCGCGAGACGCTCCGCTGCTCGGGGTGCGACGACAGCGAGCGGGCGAACACGGCCTCGGCGATGCCCGACACGGGCACACCCAGGTTGAGGGCGGTCTGCACGGTCCACGCGCCGGTGCCCTTGGCGCCGGCCTGGTCGAGGATGACGTCGACGAGCGGCTTGCCGGTGTCGGCATCCACCTGGCGCAGCACCTCGGCGGTGATCTCGATCAGGTAGGACTCGAGCTCGCCGCGGTTCCATTCGGCGAACACGTCCGCGATCTCGGCGGGGGTCTTGCCCGTGCCGCGGCGGATGAGGTCGTAGGCCTCGGCGATGAGCTGCATGTCGGCGT
>JBEVLS010000152.1:0-15173 GCA_040509015.1 Microbacterium sp. | reverse complement strand
GTCGACGTCGTGACGAACGTCGAAGTGCGCGGCATCCGTCGCCTGAAGGACGGCAACTGGCGCGTCAAGTTCCGCAACTCGATCGGCCGGACGCCGGGCACCACCGACGCGCGATTCGTGTTCGTCGGTGCGGGCGGCTGGGCGCTCAAGCTCCTGCAGAGCTCGGGGATCCCCGAGATCAAGGGGTACGGCGTGTTCCCGATCGGCGGCCAGTGGCTCAAGACGTCGAACCCCTCGCTCGTGGCGCAGCACAAGGCGAAGGTGTACTCGCAGGCCTCGGTCGGCGCGCCGCCGATGTCGGTGCCGCACCTGGACACCCGCGTCGTCGACGGCCAGGCCTCGCTGCTGTTCGGCCCCTTCGCGACGTTCAGCCCCAAGTTCCTCAAGAACGGCCGCATCACCGACATCGTCGCGCAGGTGCGTCCGAGCAACCTGTGGCCGATGATGAAGGTCGCGATCGACAACCCGTCGCTCATCACGTATCTCGTCGGCGAGCTGCTGAAGAACCACTCCAAGAAGGTCGAGTCCCTGCGCACCTTCATGCCCACCGCGAAGGACGAGGACTGGGAGCTCCTGCAGGCCGGTCAGCGCGCGCAGGTCATGAAGAAGGACCCGAAGAAGGGCGGCGTGCTCCAGTTCGGCACCGAGGTCGTCACCGGCGCCGACGGCACGATCGCAGGACTGCTGGGCGCATCGCCCGGCGCCTCGACGGCCGTGTCGATCATGCTCGGCCTTCTCAAGACGTGCTTCCCCGAGCACACCGCCGAGTGGGAGCCCCGCCTGCGGCAGCTGATCCCGAGCTACGGCGAGACGCTCAATCCGCGCCCCGAGGTCGCTGAGGAGACTCTCGCCGAGACGGCCGAGACGCTGGCTCTCACCGCCTGACGCCGCCGTCGCGCGGGGTTCGCGCGCTTCGGACGCCGAGCGTGCCGTGGCGGCTACGCTCGATGCGTGGCGAAACTGTACTTCCGATACGGCGCGATGAACTCGGGCAAGTCGACGTCGCTCCTGCAGGCCGCCTACAACTACGAGGAGCGCGGCCAGCACGTCCTGATCGCGAAGCCCGCGATCGACACGAAGGAAGCCGACAGCATCTCGTCGAGGCTCGGGATGACGCGGCCGGTCGACTTCCTCGTCCGGCCCCAGGACGACATCCGGGAGCTCTTCGCCGCTCACCGCTCCCGGCTGCGCCACGATGCCGTCGAGACGCTCATCCCCGACGCCACGGTCGCCGGGCGCGCCGCCGACGTCGCATGCCTGCTGATCGATGAAGCGCAGTTCCTCACCCGCGAGCAGGTGGACGACCTGCTGCGGATCGTCGTGCTGGACGGCGTCCCGGTGCTGGCGTACGGCATCCGCACCGACTTCCGCACCGAGGCGTTCCCCGGATCGCGTCGGCTGATGGAGCTGGCCCACAGCCTGGAGGAACTCAAGACGATCTGCCGGTGCGGTCGCAAGGCGCTGTTCAACGCACGCCTCGTCGGCGGACGCTTCGTCTTCGACGGCGACCAGGTCGCGATCGACGAACTGTCCACGGCGCGCGTGACCTACGAGTCGATGTGCGCCGAGTGCTACCTGCGGGAGTCCGGCGGGCGACTGGGCTGAGCCTTCGCCGCTAGCCTGGAGGCATGCGCGTTCTCCTCGCCGGCGGTGCCGGCTACATCGGTGCACACACCGCCGTCGCTCTGCTGGACGCCGGCCACGAGGTCGTCCTCCTCGACGATCTGTCGGGCACGAGTGCCGTCGCCGCCGAACGGGTGGCGGCCATCACGGGCAGGCCCGCGCCCCTCGTGGTCGGGGACGCCGCGGACGCCGCGGTCGTCGAGCGGGTGTTCGCCGAGCACGGACCGATCGACGCGATCGTCCACCTCGCCGCCTTCAAGGCCGTGGGCGAGTCCACGCAGAAGCCGCTGGAGTACTACTCCAACAACCTCGACACGACCTTCGCGCTGCTGCGCGCGGGGATCGCCCACGGCATCCGCTCGTTCGTCTTCTCGAGCACGGGCACCGTCTACTCCGACCCCGACGACCTCCCGTTCACCGAGGAGTCGACCACGAGCGTGGATCTCTCCAACGCCTACAGCAAGTCCAAGCGCATGAACGAGGTCGTGCTCGCCGACGTCGCACGGGTCAATCCCGAGCTCAACGTCACGGTGCTGCGGTACTTCAATCCGGTCGGGGCGCACGCGTCCGGCCTCATCGGCGAGGACCCCGCCGGCATCCCCAACAACCTCATGCCGTTCGTCTCACGCGTGGCCATCGGCGCGCTCGACGAGGTCGGCGTCTTCGGCGACGACTACGACACCCCCGACGGCACGGGTCTGCGGGACTACATCCACGTGGTCGATCTCGCCGAGGGCCACGTCGCCGCCCTCGAGAAGGCGGCGCCCGGCTTCGCCGTCTACAACCTCGGCACCGGCGTGCCGGTGAGCGTGCTCGAACTCGTCGCGTCGTTCGAGAAGGCCGTCGGTCGCGAGCTCCCGCAGCGGATCCTCGCTCGTCGCCCCGGCGATGTCGCAGCGACCTATTGCGACCCGTCGAAGGCGCGCACCGAGCTCGACTGGCAGACGAGGCTCACGATCGACGACGCCTGCCGCGACTACTGGAACTGGCAGACCAAGAATCCGCAGGGCTACGCGACCGTCTGATCAGGCGGGCTTCGGCGCCGGCGTCTTCGCGGGCGCGCGCGTGCCCGACTTCGCCTTCTTGCGCGCCTTCGAGCGGCGCGGCGGCAGCGGCACGAGCATCGACGTGGAGCGCTTGTAGTCGGCGTACGCGGGGTACTTGCCCGACGAGATCGACTCGGTGAAGATCGTCGACCCGATGAACAGGATCGTCAGCAGCACCGCTCCGATGATCGTCCAGTTGATCGCACCGCCCCAGAAGCCGAGTCCGGATGCCACGGCCGCCGTCGCGCCGATGGCGTAGAACGCCCACCACTGGGCCTGCTCGAAGAAGAAGTTGGGGTGGCGGCTCCACGAGAAGAGTCCCGTCGTGAGGAATCCCTGAGCGCTGCCGGCCTTCTTCGCCTGGTGGAAGTTCCACTGCTGCTGATCGGCGACGAACTCGCCGACGAGGAATCCGGCGAACACGACTGCGAAGATCGCGTCCCACACGCCGAACGGGGCGGGGTGCTCCCACGCGATGTACGCCGGAAGCGTGATGAGGACGAGGAGCGCGTTCTGGTACAGCACGATGAACAGCAGGTTGAACACCTGGAACTGCCACGGCTTCATGCGTCCGCGCAGGATGGCCCACCGGTAGTCCTCCATGCCGGTGTAGCCGCCCTTGCGGGCGAAGTTGAAGGTCAGGCGCGCCGCCCACGCGGTGACGAGGATCGCCATGACGACGAGCCGTGCCGCGTCGTTCCCGTCGACGATGCCCGCGATCGCGAAGATCCAGACGTAGACGGCCGGCACGATCGACCAGATCCGGTCGACCCACGAGGTGTCCTTCGTGATGAGCGACGCGATCCAGCAGAATGCGCAGGTCGCGCCGAAGACGATGAGGACGAGCAGGAGGGGGTCCATGGCTACAGGCTAGCGATGGGGATCTCTGCCCATCGGAGCCACTACGGCGTCCGGTTAGGATGAACGGGCGCAACGCGCCGCGTGGACAGCCTGCGGAGAGCAGTTCACGCGCGATGCCCGGGGGGAGACCAGGCGGATGAAGGCTTTGTCGTGGATGCGCGCGCGCCCCAAGGCGCTCGCATCGGCGGCCGGCGTGACCGTCGTCGGCGTCGCCATCACCACGATGGCCTTCACGTACGACGGCTTTCCGACCACGAAGGTCGACCTCAACGACGGCGGCGTCTGGATCACGAAGACGTCGAGCCTGCTCGTCGGGCATTTCAACCACGAGTCCACCGTCATCGACGGCGGCCTGCGCACCACCGGGGAGAACTACGACATCCTCCAGGATGCCGCGAACGTGCTGGTCGTCGACGAGGGCGACTCCACTCTCGCCGCCGTGGACCCCGCCCGGGTCTCGCTCGGCGACTCCGCCCGCATCCCGGGAGCCTCGAAGGTGGCGCTGGGCGCCCGGACCGCGGCGATCCTCGACGAGGAGTCCGGAAGCCTGTGGGTCGTGCCGGTGCAGGCGATCGCGCAGTTCGAGATCGAGGCGGCCGAACCCGTCGCCGACCTCGGCGAGAGCGCCGATGTCGCCGTCGCACAGGACGGCACCGTCTTCGCGCTGTCCAGCGCCCGCGGTGAAGTCGTCACCGTCCCCGTCGACAACGAAGGCCAGGCGCTCGAACCCTCGTCGGCATCGCTCGGCGACGCCGACCTGTCGGAGCAGTCGACGATCACCGTCGTCGGGCGCACCCCCGTCGTCCTGGATCAGGCCGCGGGTGCGGTGATGACGCCCGGCGGCTTCCGCACCGACATCCCGAACGCCGACGGCGCCCTGCTGCAGCAGGCGTCGGCGGAGACCGACGCCGTCGCGGTGGCGACCGCCACGGCGCTCGTCACCGTGCCGCTCGACGGCGGAGAGCCCGCGATCACGGACGCCGGCGGCGAGGGCTCGCCCGCGGTCCCGGTATGGCTGCGCGGATGCACGTACGGCGCCTGGGGAGGATCGGGGGCCTTCGTGCGCGACTGCGCCGGCAGCGCGAACGACGTCGCCGCCGAGATCGAGGACGCACGGGAATCCACCAGCCTCGTGTTCCGCGTGAACCGCGACGTCATCATCCTCAACGACGCCGTCGGCGGCGCGGCGTGGATGGCCAACGAGAGTCTCCAGCGCGTCGACAACTGGAACGACCTCACCCCGCCCGAGGGTGAGACCGAGAACGAGGAGGACTCGACGGAGGAGACCGTCGAGACGACCCTCCCCGAACGCAGCGAGGTGAACACTCCGCCCGTCGCCGAGGATGATTCGTTCGGTGTGCGCCCGGGGGCATCGGCGCTGCTGCCGGTGATCGACAACGACAACGACCCGGACGGCGACGTCCTGGTCGCGGTGATGGCGGGGGCGCAGCCGTCGATCGGCACCGTCCAGCCCATCTACAACGGCGGGTCGCTGCAGATCGCCGTCGCCGAGGACGCGTCCGGATCGGCGACCTTCGAGTACGAGGTGGACGACGGTCGCGGCGGCAAGGACACGGCGACCGTCAGCCTCTCGGTGCACGACGAGAGCGTCAACGGGGCGCCGACGCCGAAGCGCAAGACGTCGCTCACGGTCGAGACCGGCGGCACCGTCTCGTACAACATCCTTCCCGACTGGATCGACCCGGACGGCGACGACATCTACCTCAAAGAGGTCGTGGCGGCCCCCGGCGATGAGGTCGACTTCAGCACGGACGGACAGCTCACGTACAAGGCCACGGCCAGCATGCAGGGGCGCAAGGACATCCAGGTCACGGTCGCCGACGGGTTCGGCGAAGTCACCTCGACCACCGTCACGCTGGACGTGCGTCCCCAGGGCTCCACCAAACCCAAGACCAACGCCGATCACGTGGTGACCCACGCCGGCGAGCAGATCACGATCGCCCCTCTCGCGAACGACACCAGCTCGGGCCGCGAGCAGCTGCGTCTGGGGCGCGTGGACGAGGTGCCCGGCGCGACGGTGCTGCCCGACTTCACCAACAAGACCTTCACGTTCACCGCTCCGACCGTCGGCGTGTACTACGTCCAATACCTCGCGACCGCCGGGCCCGAGAACGGGGAGGGTCTGGTCCGCGTCGACGTGATCGAGGCCGCCGACGTCGACCTGCCTCCCGTCGCGGTGCGCGACGTCGCGCTGCTGCCGACCGGCGGCGACACGCTCATCGGCGTCCTCAACAACGACACCGACCCCACCGGCGGCATCCTGGTCGTCCAATCCGTCTCGATCGAGCCCGGAACCGGCGTCTCGGTGTCGGTGCTGAACCACGAGACGCTCCGCATCACCGACCAGGGGACGCTGGACGAGCAGGTCCGGATCTCGTACCGGATCTCCAACGGCCGTCAGTCCGCCGAGGGCGAGGTCGTGGTGGTCCCGATCCCCGCGCCGGAGGAGATCCTGCAGCCGGTCACCACCCCCGACACCGCGTACGTGCGTGCCGGCGACGTGGTGACGATCCCCGTTCTCGACAACGACACCCACCCCAGCGACGATCCCCTGCACGTCGCGCCGCAGCTGATCGAGCCGTTCGTCGATCCGGAGGACGGCGAGGCGTTCGTCTCGCAGGACACCGTGCGGTTCAAGGCCGGAGCCGAGGCCAAGACGGTCTACCTGACCTACGAGGCCGTCGACACGCGCCAGCAGAAGGCCGCGGGCTACGTCACGATCCAGATCCTGCCCGTCGACGAGGAGACCAACGCCGCGCCGCGACCCCGCGATCTGGTCGCGCGCGCACTCTCGGGCACCGAGATCAACATCGCGGTGCCGCTGGACGGCATCGACGCCGACGGCGACTCCGTCGAGCTCCTCGACATCGCCTCGAGCCCGACGAAGGGCCGCATCGTCGAGGTCGCGCCGAACTACTTCGTGTACGAGGCCTTCGACGACTCGACCGGAGTCGACGTCTTCAAGTACCGGGTGCGCGATCGCCTCGGCAAAGAGGGGACCGCGACGATCCGCGTCGGCATCGCGCCGGCGGAGCAGATCAACCAGTCGCCGTACGCCGTCAAGGACGCGGTCGTCGTCAGGCCCGGCCGTGAGATCGCCGTGCCGGTCATGCTCAACGACTCCGATCCGGAAGGCGACAAGCTCTCGCTCGTGAAGGACGGTCTCGATGTGCCCGCGATCGACGGGCTGTCGGCGCGGGTCTCGGGTGATCGTGTGCTCGTCAAGGCGCCGAACAGGGATCTCGAGACGTCGCTGCAGTACACGGTCACCGATGCACGAGGAGCCACAGCCACCGCCGTCCTGCAGATCACGGTCGACGAGAACGTGCCGCTGCAGGCGCCGATCGCGCGCGACGACCGACTGCGGCCCGTCGACCTGGAGGAGGGGAGCCTGTCGGCCGACCTCGACATCCTCGACAACGACGAGGACCCCGACGGAACGACCGATCGTCTCGACCTCGAGGTGGGCGCCGGCGCCACTCTCCTCGAGAACGGCAAGGTCCGGGTCACCGTCACCGACGAGCTGCAGCTCATCCGCTACACCCTCACCGATCAGGACGACCTCCAGTCGTCGGCGTTCATCTTCGTGCCGTCCGAAGACGGGCTGCGCCCGACGCTGACCTCGACCAAGCCCCTCGAGGTGCTCAGCGGCGAGACGAAGGAAGTGCCGCTCTCGGAGTACGTCACCGTCGCCGGCGGAGGCGACGTCATCCTCACCGAGCACGCCAAGGTCAGCGCCGTCAACGCCGACGGATCCGACCTGGTGAAGGACGAGCGGACCCTCGTCTACACGTCGGCGCCCGGCTACTTCGGTCAGGATGCGCTGACGTTCGAGGTCACGGACGGCACGGGACCGGATGACCCCGAAGGGCGCAAGGCGACGCTCAGCATCCCGATCAACGTGCTCCCGCCCGACAACCAGCAGCCGAAGTTCCTGGGCAGCCAGATCAACGTGGCGCCCGGCGAAGAGGCGACCACGCTCGATCTCGCCGCGCTGACCACCGATCCCGACCCCGAGGACGCGGGCAACCACGAATACACGCTGGTCGACGGCGAAGGCCAGGGCATCAGCGCCCAGGTCGACGGCGACAGGCTCGTGGTGGAGGCCTCGTCGAACGCGAAGAAGGGCACGGCGACCACGCTGACCCTGCGCGTCAGCGACGGCGAGACGGAGCCCGTCGAGGGATCCGTGCTCGTGCAGGTCACCGCATCCAACCGCTCGATGCCCGCGGCCAACACCGACACGATCGCCGAGGCGAACCAGGGCGAGACGATCACGGTGCCGGTGCTCGCGAACGACTTCAACCCGTTCCCCGAGACCCCGCTCGAGATCGTGTCGGCGAACGTCGAGACCGGCTCCGGCCGGGCGAGCGTCACCGGCGATGCCGTCGAGGTCACGCCGTCGGCCGACTTCGTCGGCACGCTCGTCGTGCGCTACACGATCCAGGATGCGACGGAGGACCCCGACCGTCAGGCGACGGGTCAGATCGTCGTGACGGTGCAGGGCATCCCCGACGCCCCGGGCGCTCCGACGGTGACGAGCGTGCAGGATCGGACGGTGGTGGTGTCGTTCGGCGCCCCGTCCAACAACGGCGCCGAGATCACGAAGTACACGGTGCGGTCGGTGCAGGGCAGCGCCTACACCAAGGACTGCCAGTCGACCACGTGCACGCTGGACAACCTGACGAACAACGTCGAGTACGTGTTCCAGGTGACCGCCACGAACCGGGTGGGGGAGTCGGAGCCCTCCGGGTCGTCGATCGTCGCTCGTCCCGACGCGCGGCCCGACACCCCGAACCCGCCCACGCTGACCTTCGGCGACAAGTCGCTCCAGGTCGCCTGGACGACGCCGACGACCCCGGGCTCGCCGGTCGAGCGTTTCACGCTCGAGATCTCTCCCGCGCCGCCCTCGGGCATCACGCAGAAAGAGGTCACCGGCAACTCCGTCACGTGGGAGGGCCTCGAGAACGGCGGCAACTACCAGGTGCGCGTGCAGGCACACAACCGCGCGCCCGAGCCGTCGAGCTGGAGCAACTGGTCGGCGTCCGAGGTGCCGGCCGGACCCCCGCTGGCCGGTGCCGCGCCCACGACCGCGGAACTGCAGCCCGTCGGCAGCCAGGCGCAGATGCAGGTGAACTGGGCCACCCCGCCCGCCAACGGCGACGCGATCGACGCGTATCAGCTCGAGGTCTGGCAGGGATCCACCCTGCTTCGGACCGTGTCTCCGGGTGCCTCGTCGAACAGCCAGGCGATCGTGGTGCCGACGTCCGAGAGCGCGTACACGTACCGGATCCGCGGGCACAACAAGGCGGGCTGGGGCGAGTGGAGCGCGATGTCGGCGCCGCGCCGTGGCGTGGTCGCCCCTGCGGCGCCGCAGATCACCGGAGTCGCCGCCGGCGACCGCCAGCTCACCGTCTCGTACACCCCCGGCTCGCGCAACGGCGCCACCGCCGCCGAGGTCGCCATCCAGTACCGGCTCAACGGCGGCGGCTGGGCGGGCTTCCCCGGCAACGGCGTCATCGGCGGCCTCGCCAACGGCACGGGCTACACGGTCGAGATGCGCGCCGTCGCCACGGTCGACGGCACGACGTACGCCGGAGGCGTGTCGAACGGGGTCCGCGAGACGCCCTACGGCGCCCCGAGGGCGCCCGCCGCGAGCGCCCGCAACCTCGGACAGAGCGTCGAGGTCAGCTGGAACTCCTCGGGCTCGGACAACGGGCGACCGATCCAGACGACGCAGATCAGCATCGACGGCGGCGGTTGGCAGAACGTGGGCGCCAGCGGCTCCCGCACGGTCGGCAACGGGTACGAGCAGACCCACAGCATCGACGTGAGGGCGCAGGACTCGACGGGCGCCTGGACGCCGGTCGCGTCGGCTTCGGCGAGGACGGACAACAGGCCCGCCCCGCGTGTGTGGGTGACGCAGGGCGACGCCGCCGGGAGCTGTGTGAACGGATGCCGTCGGTACATCGTGAACTGGGAGAACCTGGACATCGGCACGCATGACGTGCGGTGCTACTCGAGCAACAGCGGCTTGATCGGCTCGTGGAACAACCCGACCAACTTCGACGGAAGCGGCAGCTTCCAGCTCGACTGCTTCGCCGGTCGCGACGGCCAGGACGTCTGGGTCGACATCCTCGGCTGGGGTGGAAGCGTCGACACCGAGAAGAGATTCTGGGCCCGGCCTTAGCCGGGGTCCCCACCTATTCGCACACGAGATGGAGCACTGAGACATGACCATGACCCCCGAGCAGGCCGCCTGGTTCCAGGGGACCTTCCAGCGCCTGGTCCACAACGTGGACAAGGCGGTGCAGGGCAAGCGCGAGATCGTCGGCCTCGTGCTGGCGTCGATGCTGGCCGAAGGGCATGTGCTTCTCGAAGACGCGCCCGGAACAGGCAAGACGAGTCTCGCGAAGGCGCTCGCCGCGACGGTCCAGGGCACGAGCGCGCGCATCCAGTTCACCCCCGACCTTCTGCCGTCGGACGTCACCGGCGTCACGATCTACGACCAGCAGGCGCACCGGTTCGAGTTCCACAAGGGGCCGATCTTCGCCTCGATCGTGCTCGCGGACGAGATCAACCGCGCGTCGCCCAAGACCCAGTCCGCTCTTCTCGAGGTCATGGAGGAGTCACGGGTGACCGTGGACGGCGTCACGCACGAGACGGGTCGTCCGTTCCTGGTGATCGCGACGCAGAACCCGATCGAGCAGGCGGGCACGTACAAGCTCCCCGAAGCCCAGCTCGACCGCTTCCTCATCAAGACATCCATCGGCTACCCCGACCTGGCCGTCACCGAGAGCATCCTGGCCGGTGCCTCCGACCGCAACCCGTCGGCCGGGCTCGCCGCGATCATCACGACGGGGGCGGTCGCCGACATGGCCGACCTGGCGGCATCCGTCCACGTCGATCCCGCGGTCCTGCGCTACGTCGCCGAGCTCGCCGAGGCGACCCGCAACGATCCCGCGACCCGTCTCGGCGTCTCGGTGCGAGGTGCGATCGCGATGATCCGCCTCGCCAAGGTGTGGGCGGCCGCGCACGGGCGCCACTTCGTGCTCCCCGACGACATCAAGACGCTCGCACGCCCCGTCTGGCAGCACCGCCTCCTGCTCGACGCCGAGGCCGAATTCGCCGGCACCACCAGCCAGACCGTCATCGACCGCGTGCTCGACGGGATCGCGGCTCCGCAGGCGCGAACGGCGGCCTGATGGCGGCGGAGGCACTCCCGGCGCCGCCGGCGCAGACGGACCGCGACGCCGGATGGCGTGACGTCGCGGCCGTCATCGGCGCGCGCCTTCTCGAGCGCCTCCGTCTGATCGGATCCGCGGTCCGTCCGCTGACGTGGGTCCTCATCGGCATCGCGGTGGGATTCTGGATCATCGGGCGCGCGGCCGGATGGTGGGAGTTCACGGTCACGGCGGTCGTCATCGCGATCACCGTCGCGCTGTGCGCGCTCTTCCTGATCGGCCGCACCGCCTACGACGTGTCGCTCGACCTCGCGCGCACGCGCGTCGTGGTGGGCGAGCGAGCGGTCGGCGCGCTCAGTCTCGCGAACCGCGGGTCGCGGGCGATCCTGCCCTCGCGCATCGTCCTTCCGGTCGGCTCGGGGCGAGGCGAGTTCGGGATCCGCCGGCTCGCGCCCGGGGAAGAAGCCGAGGAGCTCTTCGCGATCCCCACGCAGAAGCGCGGTGTCGTCAAGGTCGGTCCGGTGAGCGTCGTGCGCGGCGACCCCCTCGGCCTGTTCGAGAGGGCGCACCAGCGCGACGAGCCGGTCGACCTGTTCGTGCACCCGCGCACCGTGCTGTTCGACGGACAGTCGCTCGGGTACCTGCGCGATCTCGAGGGTCTGCCGGCCGCGGATCTCTCGCGCGACGACGTGTCGTTCCACGCTCTGCTCGAATACCAGCCCGGCGACGACCTCCGCCACGTGCACTGGCGCTCCACGGCGCGCACGGGCACCATGATGGTCCGTCAGTTCGAAGAGACCCGGCGGTCGCACTTCGTGATCGGGCTCTCGCGCTCGAGCGGCGACTACGCCGGCGACGACGACTTCGAGCTCGCCATCTCGGCCGCAGGGTCCATCGGTCTGCGTGCGCTCCGCGACTCGCAGCGAGTGGACGTGCGCGTGCAGGGGCGCGAGCTGCCCGCTCGCACCGGCAAGCAGCTGCTCGACTCCCTGTCGGCGCTGGAGAACAGCAAGCCGCGCGAGGGCGGCATCGCGGCGCTGGCCGGAATCGTGTCTGCGGCGATGCCGCTCGCGAGCGTCGTGGTGCTCGTCTGCGGCTCGAAGGTGCGATCGGACGACCTGCGCCTGGCCTGTTCGCGCCTCCCGTTCGGCGCCCGCGCGCTCGCGGTCGTCGCCGACACGACGGCGACCGCCCCCGCCCTCCGCCGCATCGGCGAGGCCGACGTCATCACGATCGGCGCGCTCGAGCAGGTCCCCCTCGCTCTTCAGAAGGTCCTCGCATGAGCACGACCGCCCCGGCTTCCGCGGCGATCTCCGCACGCCGCTGGAGCCTCGACCTCACGGCGACGGCGCTGCTCGTCGGCGTCGCGCTCGTCGGCTTCTGGCCCACGTTCGCCGGTCCCTCGTTCCTCCCGGCCGCACTCGGCGGCATCCTGCTCGGTCTCGTCATCGCGGCCGCCGCCGCGTGGCGCCGATGGGGCATCCTGATCACGGCCGGACTCGTCGTCGCCGCCTACTTCGTCTTCGGCGCCGCGCTCGCCCTCCCGCACACCGCGATCTTCGGCGTCATCCCCACGATCGACACGCTGCAGAAGCTCGCCCTGGGTCCTGTCACCGCCTGGAAGCAGATGCTCACGACCGTCGCCCCCGTCGCGGCCGTCGACGGGCACCTCCTCGTGCCGTTCCTCCTGGCGCTCGTGGTCACCACCCTGTCGGCATCCCTCGCCCTGCGCCTGGACCAGGTGGCGTGGGCGCTCATCCCCGCGGGTGTCCTCCTGATGCTCGTCATCGCGCTCGGCACCCCGCAGCCGGCGTTCCCGATCGTGCAGGGCCTCGTGTTCGCCGTCGTGAGCATCGCCTGGCTCGCGCTGCGGCAGATCTGGGCGCCCCGGAACGCCGCCGTCTCGGTCGGCGAGGCCGACCCGTCCCGCGCGTCGTCCATGCGGCTGCGCCGCCTGCTCGCCGGTGTCGCCGTCCTGGCCGTGGCGGGCGGTGCGGGTGTCGCCACGAGCGCGATCGCCGCCCCGGCGGAGTCTCGACACGTCTTCCGCGACGTCATCATCCCTCCCTTCGACATCCGCGACTACCCCAGCCCGCTGCAGGCGTTCCGCAAGAACGTGCGCGACGAGGCCGACGAGACGCTGTTCACGGTGCAGGGGCTGCCCAAGGGCGCCCGCGTGCGCACGGCCGTCATGGATGACTTCGACGGCATGGTCTACAACGTCAGCGACGGCGGCCCCACATCGTCGAGCGCGTTCTCGCCGCTGCGCTCCAACATGGCCCCTGACGCCGAGGGCGTGCCGGTCACGCTCAAGGTCGCCGTGGGCGAGTACGACCAGGTCTGGCTCCCCTCGGCGGGTGAGCTGTCGGAGATCCGATTCGACGGCGATCGTGCCGAGGATCTGCGCCGCGGCACCTACGTCAACACGGTCACGGGCACCGCGGTGGCGACGCCCCGGCTCCAGCGCGGGGACGAGTACGCCGTCGACGCGGTGATGCCGTCGGCGCCCGACGACGACCAGCTCGCGGACGTGGACTTCGGCACCGTCGCCCGGCCCAAGCAGAGCAACGTGCCGGAGGAGCTCGCGTCGCTCGCGGCCGAGACCGTCGCCAGCGCCGAGTCGCCCATCGAGCAGGTGCGGGCGCTGGAGGCCTTTCTGTCCGAGGGAGGGTTCTTCAGCCACGGCCTCGAGGGCGAGGTGCTGTCCCGTGCGGGCCACACGTCCGAGCGCATCACGACGCTCGTCGGCGGCGACCAGATGATCGGCGACGACGAGCAGTACGCGGTGGCGATGGCGCTTCTCGCCGGCGAGCTGGGCATGCCCGTGCGGGTCGTCATGGGCTACTACCCCGACGAGGAGCAGGAGGGGGAGGCGGTCTTCACCGCCACCGGTGACGACGTCCATGCCTGGGTCGAGGTCAACTTCGACGGCTTCGGATGGCTGCCCTTCACCCCGACTCCGCCCGAGGACCAGGTCCCGAACGACCAGAACACCAAGCCGCGGACGGACCCGAAGCCGCAGGTGCTGCAGCCCCCGCCCCCGCCGCAGGAGCCCGTCGACCTGCCTCCGACGCTGCCCGACGACCGCGAGTCGGAGGACGAGACCCTCAACATCGCCGGCATCATCGGTGCGATCCTGCTCATCGGCGGGATCACGCTCGCGATCCTCGCCCTGCTGATGTCGCCGTTCATCGTGATCGGCGCATGGAAGGCCGCCAAGCGCCGCTCGCGCCGCAACGCGGCTCGGGCCGCCGATCGCATCAGCGGCGGCTGGGACGAGCTCACCGACCGCGCTGTGGACTACGGTGCCCGGCTCACCTCGGGCGGCACGCGACCGGAGGAGGCCGCCGCGGTCGTGGCGACGCTCGACCTGCCGCGCGTCTCGGAACTCGCGCAGCGCGCCGATGTGGAGGTGTTCGGACCCACGGACCCGACGCCGGAAGACGTCGAGGCCTTCTGGAGCGAAGTCGATGAGATCGTCGGGGGACTCGGGAAGGACGCCGGGATCTGGAAGCGCGCCAAGGCCCGTCTGAGCCTGCGCTCGCTGCTCAACGGCACGGCGATCTCCACCGGCCTCCACGGGCTCCGCGAAGCGGCTGCCGTGCGCGTGCGGCGCGAATCCGGCACCATCGAGAGCAGCACAACGAGCACGCCCCCCGCACCCGAGAGCGAGACCCCATGACGCAGGCCGCGTCCTCCCCGATCGCGCCGATCCCCCGCCGTGCGATCGCGTACGTCATCGATGCCTTCATCGCGGCCGGTCTCGCGATCGTCCTGTGGGGCGCCCTCGTGGTCGTCGCGACGCTGTCCGGCGCCGAGGGCATGCTGACGACCCTGCTGATCGGGGCGCCCATCGTCTCGCTCGTGTTGCTCGCCTGGTTCGTCGTGTACACGTCGATGCAGGCGGGGAACGGCTCGATAGGGATGCGCGCGCAGGGCCTGCGCCTCGTCTCGGCGTCCCACGGGGGCGGGCTCGGCTTCGGGCGGACCCTGCTGCGGAACATCATCTTCGTGCTCGCGTCCTCGATCGTCGTCGGCTACTTCACGCCGCTGTTCGACGGCTCCGGTCGATTCCAGGGGTGGCACGATAAGGTCGCCGGTTCCCTGATGCTCGATGCGCGCGCCGCGACGGACTCCGTGGTGCCGTCGCTCGCGGAACCCGGTTCGGCTTCTCCCACTGCTCCCGAGCCGTCCGTCCCGCCGTCCCGATCGGTCCTGCCGCCCGCCGTGGCCTCGGCGACGCCGGCCCCTTCGTTCCCCGCGCCGGCCCGGACCGCGGTCGCGGCGCCGGCCCCCTCGTCGTCGGCGCCCGTCGAGGAGTCTTCGCTGATCGCATTCGTTCCGGGCATCTCGCGGGACGCGCCGACTCCGCTCGCGCCCGCCGCGCCTCTGCCGGCGGACGGAGCCGACCTCGACTCGACGGTCCAGGGGTACGCCG
>JBEVLS010000151.1:0-3382 GCA_040509015.1 Microbacterium sp. | reverse complement strand
TCGCGCGGTGTGATCTCGACCCGGGGCAATTGGCCGCTCGTGCCGACCATGGACGTCGTCGTGCCCCACACCCGCACGATGGCCGACCTGCTCGAGGTCCTCGACGTCATCGTCGCCGACGACGCCGAGACCCGCGGCGACTTCTGGCGCGCGCAACCCTGGATCCCGCTGCCCGACGCGTCGCGGGTGCGCCCCGACTCGTACCGGACGCTGTCCACCACGTTCGACCGGGTGCGGATCGGCATTCCGCGCATGTACGTCGACGCCGACGACGCGCCCGACGGCGTCGGCATCGGCGGGCCGACAGGACGCCGCATCGACACCCGCGCGTCGATCGTCGACCTGTGGGGCGCGGCGCGGCGCGATCTCGAGGCCGCGGGCGCGACGGTCGTCGAGGTCGACTTCCCTGTCGTGTCGAACTACGAAGGCGACCGCCCCGGCGCGCCGACCATCGCGACCCGCGGACTCGTGTCGCCTGCCTACCTGCGCCGCGAGATCGTCGATCTGTCGGCGTGGGGGTGGGAGGACTTCCTCGCGGCGAACGGCGATCCGACACTGTGCACGCTGGCCGACGTCGACGGCGCGACGATCTTCCCGCATCCTGAAGGGGCGCTGCCCGACCGGTACACGGGCTTCGACGACGACATCGCCGAGTATCCCGACTGGGTGCGCGCCCACCCGGGGGCGACGTGGGACGACATGCCCGAACTCGAGAGCGGGGTGCGAGGTCTCGAACAGACACGGCGCATCGACCTCGAGGAGTGGATGGACCGGCTCGACCTCGATGCCGTGGTGTTCCCGGCGGTCGCCGACGTGGGCCCGGCCGACATGGACGTGAACCCGGCCTCCGCCGATCTGGGCTGGCGCAACGGCGTCTGGGTCGCCAACGGCAACCTCGTGATCCGCCACCTCGGCATCCCCACCGTGACCGTGCCGATGGGCACCATGAGCGACATCGGGATGCCGGTGGGGCTGACCTTCGCGGGCCGCGCCTACGACGACTCGCGGCTCCTGGCCCTCGCCGCCGCCTTCGAGGCTCTCGCGCCGCGCCGCACGTCACCGCCTCGCACCCCTCGCCTCTGACCCCGCCTCCCCGTTCGCGAACCGTCTCGTACGGCCGCCCGATCAGTCGACGGCCGGCAATACGAGACGGATCGGCGACGCAGGTCGGGTCGGCAGAGTCAGCCGAGGGTGTCGAGGATGCCGGTGAGCGTCTCCATCGTGGTCATCGGGCTGATGATCGCGAACCGCAGCACCGGCTCGCCGTCGTGCGACGACGGGACGACGAAGCCCTGCTGGTCTTCGAGCAGCCGGTCGGACCACGCCTGGTAGTCGGCGAGCGTCCAACCCTCGCGACGGAACACCACGACCGACAGCTGCGGTTCGCGAACGAGCGACAGGCCGGGCCGTGACGCGATCTCGTCCGCGGCGGCGCGCGCCAGGTCGATGCCGTAGGCGATCGCCGCGCGGTACTCCTCGGTGCCGTACGTCGCGAGCGAGAACCACAGGGGCAGCCCGCGCGCCCGGCGCGTGAGCTGGATGCCGAGGTCGGACGGGTTCCAGTCCGCGGTGTCGGTCAGAGTGTCGAGGTACTCCGCCTTCTGCGTGTGCGCGGCCAGAGCGAGCGCGGGCTCGCGGTAGAGGAGCGCGCACGCGTCGAACGGCGCGAACAGCCACTTGTGCGGGTCGACGATCACCGAGTCGGCGAGCTCGACACCGGCGAAGACCGGCCGCATCCGCTCGACGAGCATCGCGGCGAGGCCGTAGGCACCGTCGATGTGCAGCCAGATGTCACGCGCCTTGGTGGCGGCGGCGATCGAGGCGATGTCGTCGACGATGCCGAAGTTCGTGGTGCCGCCGGTGGCGACGACGGCGAACACCGCGTCGCCGTGGGCGTCGAGCGTGGCCGCGACCGCGTCGCCGCGCAGGCGTCCGTCGGCGCCGGGCGCCGCCGTCGCGACGTCGACGTCCATGACGGCCGCCGCCGATGCGATCGAGGAGTGCGCCTCCTTGCTGCACACGATGACCCACCGGGCGGGATCCGGGCGGCCGAGCTCGCGGTTGCGGCGGCGCGCGGCATCCCGTGCCGTCACGAGAGCCGAGAGGTTGCCGATCGTGCCGCCCTGCATGAACACGCCGCCCGATCCTGCGGGAAGCCCGAACTCCGAGGCCAGCCAGTGCAGCACTTCGTTCTCGGCGAAGACGGCGCCCGAGCCCTCCATCCACGATCCGCCGTAGATGGCCGATGCCGACACCACGAGGTCGAACGCGATGGCGGCCTTGCTCGGCGCCGACGGGATGAAGGACAGGTAGCCGGGGTGATCGGTCGTGACGCACGCGGGCGCGAGCACGTTCTCCCACAGCGCCGTGGCGCGCCGGGCGCCGATCCCCTCCGCGCTGATCGACCCCGACGCCAGGCGGGACAGATCGCGCGGCGACAGGGGCTTGTCGAGGGGGATGTCCTCGTAGAGAGCGCGGCGCCGTGCGTAGTCGAGCACTTCGTCGACGACGGCGCGCGCCTCGTCCGAGATGGCGTGCATGCGCTGCGGCGCGGACGTGTCGGTCATGGTGTCTCCCTCGGCGAGCCCCGAGAGGGCCACGCTCCACGATAGAGAGGCGGATGCCGGGCGGCAATCGTGCGGATCGTCACCGGTCGGCCGCCGGGGAGCGAGGTTGCCGCCACGATCGAGCCCCCACCCGAGGGTGGAGGACGGCCCGGCGGTTCGCCAGGATGACGTTCGGCATGCGCGAAGGCGGGTCACTCCAATACGGTGGCCATAGCCCCGAGTCCCGACATCCGGTCCCCGAGGCTGCTCCGTCACGACGGAAGGACCCCATGGACACGCCGAGCGAGACGCCTCGCGTCAACGCGCACGTCACCGCCTCATCCGCCGTCTTCAAGACCGTGGACGGTCGCAGCGAGGTCCTGGAGGGCGAAGGCGATGCCCTCCGCGACGCGGTGGTCCACCGCGCGACGGCGGAGGCGATCGAGCTCGGATCGCCGGTGGAACTGCTCACCACGGGCGAACGCGGCGAGCACCGCATCCTCGTCTCGGCCGACGGCGCACTGGACGCCGTCCCCACGGATACGGTCGTGACGCGTACCGTCCTGCGCGAGCAGGCGTGGTGGCTCACCGGCCCATCACCCGTCGCGACCGAGTCCGAGTCGGCGCCCGAGCCCGAGCCGGCGTCCGAGTCCGAGGCCGGACCTACGCCCGAGTCCGAGTCCGAGTCCGAGACGGCGCCCGCGTCCGAACCGGAACCCGAGTCCGCGCCCAAGTCCGAACCCGAACCCGAGCCCGAGCCCGCGTCCGAACCGGAGCCGGAGTCCGAACCGGACTCCGGGTCCGGGTACGCGCCCGAGCCGGAGTCCGAGTCCGGG
>JBEVLS010000150.1:0-4422 GCA_040509015.1 Microbacterium sp. | reverse complement strand
GTCGAGTGTCCACAGATCGTCGCCCCGGCGCGGGGTTGACGGCGATCTATGGACACTGAACAGCAAGGGGGCGCCGCCCGGTGGCTTCGCCCGCTGCGCCTGCTTCGCCTGCTCCGCTCGGGTGTCCATAGATCGTCGCCCTGGCGCGGGGTTGGCGGCGATCTATGGACACTCAACCGAAGGAGCAGCGGCGGGGCGGGGCGGGAAAGCGAGAGGGACGGATGCCGGTGCTCGGCAGCCGCCCGCGTGGCGGGCGCGGCCCCCGGCATACGTCAGGATGTCGGTATGGTCGCGCCCCCCATCACCCTCGTCGATGTCGACGGAGTCCCCGCCTACACCTCCGAGATCGGGGTCCCGTTCCTGGGCACGCTGATCTTCGGCGTCGGTCTGCGAGATGAGACGGCTCCGACCGCCGGCATCGCGCACCTCCTGGAGCATCTCGTGATGGCGCGGGTCGGCAAGGTGGCGATCCCGCACAACGCGCGCACCGACGACGAGTCGATCTCGTTCTTCGCGCAGGGCTCCCCCGCTGCCGTCGCCGATTTCCTGCGACGGGTGGCCGATGCGGTCTCCTCGATCTCGGAGGTGACCGACGCAGACGTCGCCGAGCAGCAGCGGATCATCGCGGCCGAGCTCGGGGCCGATGACGAGCGTCCAGGCCGCGGCCCGCTGCTCGACCGGTTCGGCGCCTCGACCCTCGGTCTGCTCGATGTCGGAACGCCCGGCCATCGCTCCCTGACCCGCGCGCAGGTCATCGCGTTCGCCGACACCTGGCTGCACGCCGGGAATGCGGCTCTCGCTTTCCGCGGACCGATCCCCGCCGATCTCGCGGTCGCTCTGCCTCCGGCACGACCGATTCCGGCGCGGGTGACCCCGGCCGTGATCCGCGAAGGAGCCTGGGTCGTCAACGGCACGATCCCGCTCTGCGTGAGCCTCGTGCTGTCCGACCTCGGCAGTCTCGCCGCGATGCTCGCCGCAGGCTCGATCCTGTCGGAGGCCCTGCTCGAGGATCTCCGCACGCGGCAGCAGCTGATCTACTCCGTGAACCCGTTCGTCGGAGTGCTCGACCGCCGGTCGCGCTTCGTGTCGTACGCCCTCGACCCGCGTCCTTCCGATGCGGTCCAGAGCGCTGCGGCCGCCCTCGCCGTCTTGCGGCGCCTGGCCGCCGAGGGTCCGACCGACGAGGAGCTGCGGGAGGAGATCGACCGGTGGGATCAGTCGATCGACGACCCCGAGGTCCAGTCGGCGTCGCTGGAGGGCATGGCGATCTCGATGCTGCGAGGACGCCGCGATCGCGACGATCTGTCGGTCGAAGACGCGAGCTCGCTCACCGCGGCCGATCTGCGCGCCGTCTTCGCCGACGCCCTGTCGACCGTCTTCGTCACGCTCGGCGAGAACACGCCGCCGATGGACGACGACCAGGTGAACGAGAAGCTGGGGCTCCCCTTCGTCGAGATCACCCCGCCGCTGTATTCGACGCTGTCGAAGACCGACCTCTTCAAGCGCCTCATGCGCCCCGGAGTCGAGACCTTCAATCCGCGCATGTTCCGCGGGCAGAAGGGCGCCCAGATCGTCATCGACCATGACCGCATCACGTGGTTGAGCTCGCAGGGCATGATGGAGATCCCCTTCGACCAGGTCGCCCTCGCCTCGTACTCCGATGCCCACCGGTTCTGGAGCGTGCTGGGCGCAGGCGGAGACATGCTCGTCATGGAGCTCGACCAATGGCGCGGAGACGCGAAGGCTCACGCGCTCCTGGTCGAGCGGCTCCCCGAGGAGAGTCAGATCCGCGTCGACGTCACGACGCCCTGACAGCGACGAGCGGATGCCGCCGGCTCAGAGCAGGCGGCGCTCGGACGCCCACGCGGTCAGCTCGTACCGCGACGACAGCTGCAGCTTGCGGAGCACGGCCGACACGTGGGTCTCGACCGTCTTGGTCGAGATGAACAGCTCCGCGGCGACCTCCTTATACGCGTAGCCGCGCGCGATGAGGCGCATGACCTCCTGCTCGCGGGCGGACAGCCGGTCCAGCTCGTCGGTCGCCGTCGCGGTCTCCCCCGCGACCGCGCCGAACGCATCGAGCACGAAGCCGGCGAGCCTGGGCGAGAACACCGCGTCGCCGCCCGCGACGGCGCGGACGGCGCTGCTCACCTCGATGCCCGAGGAGCCCTTCGTGATGTAGCCCCGCGCGCCGGCCCGGATGACGCGCACGACGTCTTCGGCGGCATCCGACACGCTGAGAGCGAGGAACCGCGTCGCCGGCGACAGCGGCGCCGCCGTGCGCAGGACGGCCTCGCCGCCGCTCGCCTCGGCCGCATCGCCCGCTCCCCCCGGCAGGTGCACGTCGAGCAGCACCACGTCGGGCTGGAGGTCGGCGATCGCGGCCACCGCGCCGGCGACGTCGGCCGCCTCGCCCACGACGTCGAGCGATCCGTCCAGGTCGGCGCGCAGACCCGACCGGAAGATCGAGTGGTCGTCGACGATCAGCACCCGAAGCGTCTCACCCACGGCGCGCCTCCTCCCTCTCGAAGTGCAGCTGGACCTCGGTGCCGACGCCGCCCGCGCCGGGCTTCACCGTCGCCGAGCCGCCGGCGCGCCGCATGCGGCCGACGATCGATTCGCGCACGCCGAGCCGGTCGCCGGGCACCGCGCCCAGGTCGAAGCCCGGCCCGCGGTCGCGGACGAAGACGTCGACGGCGGATGCCGACCCCTCGATGTACACCGACACGTCACCGCCCGCGTGCCGCGCGGCGTTGAGCATCGCCTCGCGCGCCGCGGCGGCGACGTCGCCGCTCGCGCGCTCGGTCGACAGGCCGGCAGAGACGACGTCGATGCGCACGGGGAAGTCGAGTTCGAGGGCGCCCGCGTAATCGCGCAGGTCGGTCGGCAGGTCGCTGTCGGCGGGGGCGTCGCCGTCGTAGAGCCACGCGCGCAGCTCGCGCTCCTGCGCGCGAGCGAGGCGGGCGACCTCGGTCGAGGCCCCTGAGCGGTTCTGGATCAGCGCCAGGGTCTGCAGCACCGAATCGTGCAGGTGCGCGGCCATCTCGGCGCGCTGCTCCTCGCGGATGCGGTGCGTGCGCTCTCCGGCGAGCGTCCGCCACTTCTCGATCAGGGTCGAGGAGTAGACCAGCGCGATCCCGGCGAGGAGGCCCACCGCGAGGAGGAACGCGACGAGCCCCGCGCTCTGCATCACCGCCACCTGGCTCACGACGAGCACCAGCAGGATGCCGGTCACGCTCAGTCGCACGGCGAGCTCGTGCCCGGGGCCGCGGGAGGGGTCTGCGCGATCGACGAACGTCGCCCACATCCCGGCGGCGACCGCGGAGGCACCGGCGAGGATGACCGTGCCGGCCCACGTCCCGGTCGAGTAGTCCGAGACGACGACGGCGCTCCAGAGGACTGCCAGCGCCGCGACCGACGCGAGCGCCGAGACCGCGGTGAGGATCCAGGCGACGGGCGCCCGGCGGGAGGGCGCGGCATCCGGAGCCGAATCGGGGTCACGCTCGGCCCAGGGAGTGAGCACCCAGATCCAGACGTAGAGCAGCGCACCCGCGCCCCACAGGAGCGTCAGGAGGACGAACACGGCGCGCACGCCCGCGGTCGACCAGCCGAGGTGTGCGGCGACTCCGGCGGCCGTCCCCGACACGACGCAGTCGCGAGGGCGGCGCAGCGCCGGACGCGCGGTGACGGGTGTCGAAGACATGCCGCCATCCAACCACCCGAGCCCGCCGGTCGCCGCGGAAGTCAGGGTCCGTTCAGGGGTTCACCCCATGGCAGGCGCATGGCCTCGGGCGGCACGATCGTCACATGACCGATTCACAGGCGCCTGCCGCACCTCTTGCCGACCCGGGCCCGCCGCCCCCGCCGCCGTCGTCGCTGCCGGGCGGATGGGATCGCTTCTTCGCCTGGGTGCGTGGGATCGGGCTGAGCCGCACGGACGGCTGGATCGGCGGGGTCTGCGCCGGCATCGCGGCGCGCATCGGGATCGACCCCATCATCGTCCGCGGTGTCTTCGTGGTCGCCGCCCTCTTCGGCCTGCCGATGTTCCTCGTGTATGCCGTCGGGTGGGCCCTGCTCCCGGATCTCGAGGGCCGCATCCACCTGCAGGAGCTGACGCGTCGACGGTTCGACCCCGCGATGGTCGGCATCGGCCTCATGCTGCTCGTCGGGTTCTTCCCGGTCGTGCCGTGGTTCTTCGCCGGTGTTCTGCCGTTCGGCTTCCTCGTGCCTTCCGTGTGGTTCGAGCCCACCCCGTTCGGCGTGCTCGGAACCTTCGTGGTGGTGGCAGCGATCGGGGGCCTCATCTATCTCCTCGTGCGGAGCTCGCGCCGCACCCCGACGGCCGGTGCGCCCGATCCGCGAACGGCTTCCGCGGACCAGACGGCCGCCGGCTCATCCGCGCACGTCGACTCGGGTGTCGAC